>DATMSZ010000508.1:0-45460 GCA_035565175.1 Pseudosphingobacterium sp. | reverse complement strand
ATGTTTGTACACAATTATTGCTAAATTTGGCATGATTTTTACACTTATTTACGAAATCATTAACGATATCCACAATTATTCACATAAAATTCATATAATATTAACGCTTACATGTGAAACGAAGAATATCCAATCCTCAAGTTTTATTTTTCAGATCATTGAACACGAAACTAGGCTGTACAATAATTTGTTATTCAAATACCAATTGGTTAATTTGGTTAAAAAGGAGATCGTTAGGTTCTTCAAATCTGGTTTTAAAAGGATCAAAAGTCGGCATGATGATAGCAAATTCTAGTATTTACAAGCGTTACAAGAACACCCAAAAGAAAATTTTGGCACTTCAAGAAATTAATCAGGTTCTTTTGAGCCGGTATGAAACTTTAGAAAAAACCAACAACAAAAATGAATTGCTTTTAGATGAAATTCATCATCGTATAAAGAACAATCTACAGTTTGTGTCCTCTTTATTGCACATGAGAATGCGCGTATCAGACAATTTAGAAACTAAACAAGCTTTACATGAAAGTGCCGTTAGATTACATTCTATGTTGTTAGTGCATCAAAAATTATACAGTGAAAATCATTATGGCTTCATAGATATGACACACTACACAAATGATCTGGTGCATTATCTCCTACAAAGTTACATAACAATCCAACACCCTATTATTCCGCACATACAGGTAGGCGCTATACAATTTAACACTGACACCGTCATTCCCTTCGGCCTACTGCTCACAGAGTTAATAACCAATTCCATTAAGTATGCAGAACCTAAAGAAAAAAAACTACATTTAAACATTGAGCTATCCCCTTTACAAAATGGGCAATATTGCTTGCACTATAGTGACAATGGAAAAGGGCTTTCTTCCCCAATTGACTTCGAAAATGCAAAAACCATGGGATTTCGCTTGTTGTACAACCTCACCAAACAACTAAAGGGAACGATTCATTACGAATTTAATAAAAACTCCATTTTTAAAATTAATTTTAGAAGTATTTAGATGCAAAATTTACGAATTGTTATAGTTGAAGATGAAATGGTCATTGCAATGGATATCCAAGAGATGCTCCAAGAAGTCGGTTACACGGTATGTGGTATCGCCACTTCTTACGAAGAGGCCCTTTCAGTGATGAAAACAGCACATCCAGATCTATTTCTGTTAGATATCGGTATACGTGGCACCAAGAATGGCATAGGCTTAGCACACACATTGCAGCAGCTAGGGCTTCCCTTTATTTTCACCACATCGCGTACAGAAAGCTCTTATATTGAAAGCGCTAAAAGCACAAAACCCTATGGTTATTTGCTTAAACCATTCAACAAATTAGATCTATATACCAGCATTGAGATGGCGATAGGCCATCTACAAAGCAATAAAGTCCAAAGCTTATATCTTCCCATGGGTAGAAATAAACATCACGTAGCGCTTAATGATTTGTTTCTCATAAAAGCGAATGGTAATTATGTAGAACTAAAAATTGGGGAGAGACGAGTTGCATTGCGAAAAAATTTAAAGGAGTTTGAAGCAAAATTACCCACGGGTCATCCCTTTATCAGAGTGCACAAATCGTATTTGGTAAATCGCAACCACATTAGTTCATTCAACCAGCTGGAAATAAACCTTTTAGACGGAACCAAAGTACCAATCGGACGCACTTATTTTACTGAAATCAAGTCAAACATGATGATTGTTTAAAACAATTTCAAACAATTGGCTTAATAACTATAGTTTACACACAAAAAACAGTCATTCAAATACAAAGTCATCTAACAAATATCATACAAACAATAGATCATCCTATATTTATATACGGAAAAACTATAATTCGTACAAAAATATAACATAATAGGATGATCTCAATTCTACCAAATGATACAGCCTCCATTGCAGTCGGCAGTTTATTAGGTGTCGACATGCATATCGACTTGCTCAAATCGAGCAGTGGTTTCTTTGCCACCAATGACGTAACAGAGGGACTTAAAATTTCGGGTTACAACGCTATTATAGGTGCTGCATTAGACAACGAAAGCGCCAATCAAACAATCACCGAGGCAGCTCTTCCGATTCGTACGGTGCGTCTTTATCACCTAGAGGACGAAACAGAAGAACTACAAGAAAATGAACTTGTATGTTTTGGGAAAAATTATGTACTCATACAGGCCAGTTCAGCCATCCTTAGTAGAGACCTTGAAGATGGCATAGCTGATCTTAAGCAGAGAGGATATACGCCCATATTGGTCAAAGCCGAGCAGTACGAATGTTTACAAGACAATTATCGCAACATACAACGGGTAATACTCCAAGGCTGTTTATTTGAGACAGACATGTTATCCCTAACAGGACACAACGGCGCGGAGTCCAAACGTTTGGCACAAAAGTTATTTAAAGAAGAACGTGTAAGTTTTGCTGGTTCGGGAGCGTGCAGTGCAGACGAACAATATATGGTCAATGAACTGTTCCATTCCAAAAAATTAGTGAAGCAACTACAGTCGCCTCAAATTAAGAACAAAGAGTTACTTACAACGTATTAAAAAAATCAAATACAAACCTAAAAGCTTTTACGGGGCTTAGTAATTAAAAGGCTACTAGCCCCTCCAAAGCGCCCATTTTCTATAATCGCCAAATTGCACCGCCTCCTAATAATATTCCGGCCCCTATCACAACAGCCACTATCCCATTATCTGCCACCAACCCAAGCACACCAATACCTAAACCCACAAGTGCAATCGATATTCCAATCACCCTTATACCAAATGCATTTTGCTTTTTTGATTCATTGTCTTTATTCGTCTCCAGCACGGCATCCACAGTACCTTTAAATGAAGGGTAGTGCTGCAAACCATTAATCACTTCAAAAAACAACAAGACTAAAAGGGGTAAACCAACGCCTAGAGCGGTTTCCCAAACCCGGTCTAATTTTATTTCTAATAATATGGGCGCGCCAATCTTCATAAACATACTAACTGTTAAACTGATTAAGGACGTCGTCACAATAGATACAGCGGTTTGCCTTTTTGAAAATAACGACCAGATAAGAGGTGCAAACAGCGATCCACCGGCAATTGCTGCCGTGCTTAATACCATTTCCACAATTCCGCCAACTTTAGGTATCAGAATAGCAATAACCATCGTCAGCAATCCAAAAAGCACGGTGAAGACTCTTGCAACCCATATCAACGTTTTGTCAGAAGCCCTCGGAAAAAAGATTTTTTTATAAACATCATTCGCAAAAACCACTGCAACTAAATTCAGTGTAGTGTTTGCTTTGCTTGCCGTAGCCGAAATCATTCCTGAAAGCACCAAGCCCACTAAGCCTGCAGGTAACACTTTTTGTGCCATCATCATGTAAGCTCCTTCCGCTTCTATACCCTGTAAATTGGGATTAATCACGCGGTAAAGCATAGGAGGTAACATCCAAATAAACGGACAGATTAAATATAGCCCTGTAAATAAAAACGCCACCTTACGGGCATTCTTTTCATTAGAAACACTGGTATAACGTTGCACATAAGGCCAGTTTCCTCCTATATAAATAGTTTGATATAAAAGAAAAGCAAAAAAGAATCCTATACTATACTCGCTGTTAAAAAAGTCAAAAAAATGGTCCGGAGCTTTGGAAGCAAAAGTCTGAATACCCCCTGCATCCTTTAATGCTAGCGGAATTACAATTAATACCGCAGCAGATAAGACGACAAATTGCACCACATCTGTTACCAAAACTGCCCAAAGTCCTCCCGCAGCTGTGTATAAAATAATAATACCTCCAATAATAAGCACGCTGGCTTCTATAGAAATCCCCGAAGCAACATTTACCATCTTCCCTACCGGGTATAGTACGGCCGCCACAGAAAACAGGCTATACAATAAAGTTAAAGTAGTATAAAACTGTTGCGTCTTTACCCCGAAACGAACACCAATGTATTCTGCGGCAGTAAGTGCACCCGTTTTCTTCCATCGATGAGCAATAAAAATTGCTGTTATCAACCCACCTAACATCATGGTTAACTGTATACCATTAGCCACGAAGCCTCCTTGATAAGCGATTGACCCCCATACAACAAAAGTACCAGCCGAAAAGTAGCTAATAAATAAGGAGAGGCCATTAATCCACCACGGTGTTTGCCCCCCAGCTTCAAAAAACGTGGAAGTATTTTTACTTCCCGAATAAGTAAACACCATTCCAATACATAAAATCAGAAGGGCAAATACAGCCATTACTACATAATCGATGTTATTCATCACAATCTAAGGTTCTTTATTTGTTAAATACAATTATTTTTAAGCATAACAGCGTATCCCAAATAAGGCTGCCGGAACATTATTCGAGGGATGTGCCATGCTAACGATCAATTTTTCTGTTTCCACGAGACCATCGAATAATATAGCATTGACTGTTTGAAAGTTATCTTGTTTTTCATATATAGTATTTCCCTTATCGTCTAGAATTTTGTACTTTCTCACACAAAAAGGCATCACGCGTTCCGGATGGGTCATTAGTACTGATTCCATCGGGTGATCAAAATCCGTATCAAAGAAAAGGACTAGCTTACTTATCCTTTGTTTTTTATTCCAAACAATCTCGATGGACGGATTAGGGTCTGCCGGATCCGCAACCCAGGCATTGCTTCTAACAGTTGGTCTATCTACACCATTTACCAGGAAGTTACTATCGAAAATATGCAATCCTTTAGAGAGGCTTAGCAATATATTTTGCCCTTCTGGTCTCCGTGCCGGACACCAGAATTCGAACTTGTCAACACCCATATTTAAAGGTGGGATTTGCTTTCCATAATTTGACACTGCTTTATTTACCCCATTAAAAACAGCAACCAATCCCGTAGCCCGCTGTTCCGTATAAGGAAGTAAAATGTTCGGATTATCTTTAAACACAAGGAACATATATGCAGGATCAACCAGCGTTAGGTCAAAGGTTAATCCCAATATTTGTTCTCCCTCATTTAAGTCGAAAGCCTGGCTAGTCAGCAACACATCGGGTGTGAAATTTCCTATTCTGCTGCTTTTCCGCAATTCAACCATTAATGTAGTGTTACGAGTAGCCTTGACGGTTATTTTAAATGATGGACACCTACCACTGGGTATAGGCAACAATTGGGCAGCAGCAATAAGCAAGGGCTTCCACTGAACATCTATGGCATCAAATCCATTAAACTCCCACACAGAAGAAGCATTTATAGCCGCTTGCTGCATCAAATCTGCGGGGTCGATCTGTCTTATGTGCGGTATATAATGACCTATCTTTATTAATTCCTGTTGTAGTGTGTCTATTTTCTTTTCCTGTAAGAGTGCCGCCGGATTTAATTCAAACTGTTTGCATAAAACGGCAGCCATACCTACCGCCTCCCCAACGTAAGCACTCGTGGCCATCACTCTAGTCGCTCCAAAAGCCACATGGCTTACGCTAATAATCCGTCCTGCCAGCAATAAATTCTTAATATTACGACTATAAAGGCAGCGATAGGGAATTTGAAAAACTCCTTTGCTATGCCACTGGTCGCAAGCATTATTTTCGCCGAACACGCCGTCCGCAGGATGTAGATCAATAGACCATCCGCCATAAGCTACGGCGTCCTCGTGTTTTCTTTGCTCCACTAAGTCCTGTTGTGTCAACATATAATCCCCTTCAAACCGCCTGCTTTCTCTTTTTCCGGGAATAGCACCTACCCATTCCAACGTCATGGTGTCTGCTTCCGGAAAATTTCCCGAATTCTTAATATAATCCCACACGCCATAAACAATCTTCCACAAATCCCATTTTATTTTTTCGCTATCATGCACCGTGTCCATTCTGCCCCCATGTTCCACCCACCACAATTTACAGCCAAATTCTTTGGCATTGAAATTCCTAAATCGGGGAATTTCTTTTGTTACATCCATTGCAAATGACGGCGGTATAAATTTTACAGACTTACCAACATCTTTACTATAAAAATATAGGCTATGACCGAGTAATTCCCCGTATACAGCCTCCGGAGCCATCAGTTCACCAAACTCTTCTTTGCTTTCGGCCCCCATTCTAAAAGCTGCACCAGCTAAGAAGCCAACAATACCGTCTCCGGAAGCGTCACAAAACAAAGGCGCCTGAAGGTGGTATTCAATAGAGTTTTGACTACAAAATGCTTTCAATGCCGAAATATGATCAGGTCCATCTTTCTCCACCTCATATACCATCGTATTAAGCAATAGGGTAATATTGGGTTCTTGAACCACCTTGTCTAAAAGAATCATATCCAAAATAACAGGGTTACCTTCCGGGTTTCGGTAAGTATTTTCCACCAATAATTCATCAACCACCCCCCCCTCTCGGCTCCACCGGTTGTTATTACCCATATGCGAAGTAGCCCCTAATATCCATAACCGGATCTCACTGGAGGCATTACCACCAAGTACGGGGCGGTCCTGTACAAGCGCCACCTTGGAGCCTTTGCGAGCCGCCGTAATAGCTGCACAAACGCCTGACAATCCTCCACCGGTTATAACAAGATCAACCTTTAGTACTTCTACACATTTATTTCTTCCAGCTGCTACGAATTCTTCTTTAAACTTCATCTGTTAATATTTATGATTTGTAATTCATTTTGTCGGTAGCATTCATTTCTTATTATTTGCTCCAATAGCACCCTAAGAGGTTATAAGCCCACCAATCCTTTTTTAAACATTTTCCTATTATTGCCCGTTAAAACTTCATTCGTAAATTTCATATCCATGCCCTGGCAGCAGCTTAAATGACCAACCTAAGTTTTTATCCTTGGCTTCCAGTTCAACCTCTTTATTCGTCGCAAGATCTTTCACCCTCACATTTTCCTTGATGATGCCTTTTCCTCTTTTATTAACAGTAGATTTTTCTGTACCATCCGGAAAAAAGAAACTATACAAAAATGCTCTTTCTGATACCGGATATATATCTGCGTAAAACGCATCGCCTTGTTTCCTAACTAAAATCCCATCCCCACCTATAAATAAAGGCAACTTGTCGGTAGGAAATTCATATTCCCGCAATGTACAAGGCCCATTAAAAACGGTTCCTTTTTCAAAATCTATCCATCTCCCTGCTGGCAAGTAGACATTCCGAGAAGTCGCCGTAGCATAATCATTTCCGTACAATGGAGTAGCCAATAAAGATTCACCCAACATCCAGGCATATTGCCGGCGCTCCTTCCCTGCTAAATAATACGTACTTGTATCTGTAGGAAAAGCAATTGGCAACGGTGTCATGGTATACGGATAACCTTCTTTCAAACTTTTAACTGCCGCACTATAGAGATAAGGTGCATATTGGGTATGCCAATCCGCTGCTTTCTTCACCGCGTCCTTATAATGGGTATTTGAAATGTTCCATGGACCCAGCCCCATTGCCATCACCGGACTTACAGCTGCCAGCATTGCATTTCTTGCAAAATATAGTTCTTGATCGTTCGTAAGAGGCAGTTTTAAATATTTACCCGCCACAATATCTAGATAAACAGCAGATACACCACTTGCAGCGTAATTCAATCCATTGATAAGGGGCCGATCCTGGTCATGGCCATATTGGGTATCCTCCAAACGTAAAATATCACCAGGCACAGCATAGGCTCCATTTCTGGCCATTAGTAAGTACTCTTTATCAATCAAGGCCCGATTCACCTCATCAACCTTGGCGTCATTATTTAACTTGGCGCCATCCAATAACATGAGATCTTCCTTGAATCCCTTCACTCCCCATTTATCTACATTTTTCACATACCAGTCAACCGCCCTTCTATTCTTAGCATTTAGCAAAAACACGTTTCCCTGCGGGAAAACCACTTTATAGGTCTCCGGATTCATCGCGGCGTCCTTCACAAAATAGTTTGAATCCAAACCCTGCAACGTATAAGGCCCATCATTGGGCTTATAATAGTTACCCTGATATTGCCGAGGAGCTTTAAAATTAATACGTAATCCCAATAATAAATCTATACCCCGCTCATCAAAGAACTTTTTAAAGCCTTTCACATCGGGATATCGCGGAGAAGGCAATCCATCTTTCCTCTCTTCTTCCTGCAGGTCATCCCATATACCAAAGCTAGTTGTACTGCCTTCACTTGGATTTTTTCTTTCTCCTTTCCAAAATCCCGAACCTACCACAGCCCATTTAAGCCCAAACCCATTTTTCAAATAATGATCCAAATCTTCTTGCACCGAGTGCTGAAAAGTATTCCATCCCAATGAGCCAAATGCCTCGTACCCCAGTTCAAAAAACCGGTATTTCGGCTTAACATCTAGGTATCCTTCCTGAATTTTTAATTGCTTATAACTGCTGTAGATCATTTTCGGCCTGCCAAGAAGATAATAAATTTTGGCCTCCTTAACTCCTACGGCACCTAAACGGTTTTCTTTGTCATTTATCGCTACCCGTTTTGTTCGCTTTTCGAACAGCACCTGCGCAAATTGATGCTGTGGAAAAATAGAGAACGTAGATATAAAACGATGTCCATTATCCCGATTGCCAAAATCATCCTCTATAAAATTACTGATGGCCGTGTTGTCTCCATAACCTCCGTGATCACCTAAGCCATACGCCGGGCCAGCAGCGCCCGTACAAAAATCGATCGTAAACAAACTATCCTCACGGATTGTGGTAAGTGGCTGCAGGTTTAAAGCAACATAATTTATATCGAGAAAAACGCTCAATTGCGCTTTCATGCTTTCCTCGTTTTCAACAACTAACTGCAACAGGTTCCCTTCTTGTTTTATTATTCCTTTCGCATTGGCAGGAAGTGGGGGCCTCTCTACCCCTTTTACGAAACGGATTCCAGCTTGTGCGTGTGGCGATACAGCCTCAATGTGCTGTTGGTTTAATAGAACACCATAGCGCAAGCCCTGGGGTATGATAAAAAAAGTATAATGATCTCTTCTGATAAATAATGTATCAGGTAAATTTGCAGCTCTCGCAGATAAGCAGGCGAAACAACATAAAAAAACAAGACCTTTACTCTTCATGTAGAATAGCACCCTTTACTAAAATTTTTCCTATATAGATTTGAGCATGCGCGTATTTTTCGGGGTGCTCCGTAAAATCATTCAGTTGATCTGCCCCTAAAATCGCTCTCTTGTCGGGTATTATTTTATCGATACTAAACGTCACCTCATGTTTCCCAGGTACGGTTTGTAACATAAAGAACTGCCCTCTATAACGATTATTACAATTGATATTAAATCGATTAATTGCGTTTAGCCCTTCAGGTACAACATGGTAACGCACCCCCTTATCAACAAGTATTTTCACCTCCCTACCATCCAATATCACCTTCAGCTGTCCAACCTCCGGTCCTCCAATATCGAATAAGCCAATGGCATCTCCTTCAAAACGGATCGTGCAGCTAGCTCCCGCTTTATCGGCTGTCATGACTGTAGGAAACCACACTCCAAACTGTTGCAGTCTGCCAGTAGCAGGAACCTCTTTCCAATCATCCGAAAACATCGCTCCTTCTTTCGGATCTACCCATTGCGCATGCTCCCAATTATCGCTATACACCGCCGATGGCAAATCAGGCAGGCCCGTTTCCTCCGAAACAGGCAGGTCAAGCGCAGCCGTAAACATCCTTACTACCGCCGCTGCATACAAGTTTCCTCCACTTGCTAGCGGATGAACTCCATCTTCGGTAAAAACTGGCTTCCTTAACTTACTTTTAGAATCCCCTTTCGCTATCAGCTTTTCTTGCTCCACCATCCAAGCGGGATATAAAGCCATGTGCACTGAAGGCAATTGATAATGATCAGCTAATTGCTCTATCAAAACAATATGAGGCAATACAGATCCTTTCTGATAATCGTTTAATTGATTTACAGTTGCCACATACAATAAGCATATATCCGTATGGATATTGGCTTTTTTAACCTGCCTAATAATTCCTTCAATTCCTTGTGGGAAACCACCATTGGCAGCAAACTCTATAAACACCAGATCCGGTTGCTCTGACAACAATTGATCGACAACTCTACAGGCCCCCAGATCGGCATCCGTCCCTGGGATCCCGGACGCCAGTTCAACAATTTCATTATCGGACAATAATTCACTAAGAAGCCTGGTTGTTTGTTTACGATATCCTTGGTTTGCTTGCGTAATGCTTCCTCCAATATAGCCCACACGGATCTTTTTACTATTTCCCGCTTTTTTTAGAAAATTTGGCAATCCTTTCCGCAGTTTAAACTCATCAATTCCGGCTATATGTAATGCCTTCGATTTAAGCAATTTCTGTTTGGGTATACCGAGGGTGTTGATAACCTTAAACGCCAGCGAATCCCCCACTTCATTCAAACCCTCTTGGTTATAATGAATGTCATCCGTCATCAAACCCCTATCCATAAAAAGGTCCGTTCCTTCAAAGGCGATATACACGCTCTCCATTTGTTTAGCTACGTGGGCTTGACTAAGCCGTATCTTATCAAAACCCATCGTCGGATGGTTTTTATAGTAACCTGTTTTTACGATATACAATGGAGCATCTGTTTTCAAATCAAGCCTAAAACGCTCCACGAGCTTTCTGAGACTTTGTTCGTAGTCTTGCTGGCTTAACTGCCCCTGATTAATCGCATTAGCATCTCGCTCTCCCTGTAGCCAAATAATACCACTGAGCGGCAGGTCGGTCTTTTTCATTGCCGCCCTTACCTTGAGCAAGGCATTGTTAAATAGCACACCCGTTGGAACCCATGTTCCATAATTACCCAACTCTGCTTTTTCATGACAAGAACTGCCTCCTCTGGCAGCAGGCACTAATATTAAGGTATCACCAGTAAGTTCGTAAAACGTATGGACAAAAGCCGGCCAGGCACTGCCCGTGGCGGCCGATTCAAAATCCAACTCATTAGCGCCTACGGGATCTATAATAGGCTTTAAGGAATCTGATCGATAAACATATTCATAGGCCGTGCCCGGTATGACGGCAGGGGCCAAGGAAGCATCGCCCTTCCCTGCACTATTGCTCTGGCCGGCCACTAAAAATAAGTATTTAGCCGCCTGTACTTTCCATATAGCGCAGCTCAACAATAAAAAAATATAACAAAACTTCAACTTCATTATAAATTAATCAATAGTGATAGCGGCTTCCTTCCTAAAATGTGCCAAACCGTAAGAAAAAGAAAGTACGTCACCCTTCTTCACTCGATAGGGCAACTCTTCCAACTTCAAACGTTTCTTAAAATACAACGCGTCTATTCCTTCCTCCTCTAATACCAACATCCTTTCATCCTTTCCGTTTTTAGTTACCCGTATCTTAGCCCGTTCTTGCACCAAAGGATCTAAATTCAGCGGTACAACCAGCTGTAGTACTATTTCTTTATCCTTTCGTTCATCAACTACACTCAATCTCGTTAAATCATAGTTTCGATATGCAATCCCTTCCATCCAAGCCGTGTTAAAAGTGACCCAACCTTCCGTATGGCCAGGATCTCCCCCATAAGGATCATATGGATACACATCTTCTTTTGGTGAGCCATCCAATACACCTCTTACCGTTTGCAACATGCCTGCTCCGCCTTCATATTCCTGAAACCAGCCTAGGTCGGCCCCTTCAAAATCAATGCAAGCATCGTAACTATAATGCCTACCGGCAGGGTTTCTACCAAACACATTATCAATCTGTCCTACCGCTAATTCTTCCAATCGCTTGTTCAACTTGTCGTCAGTCAACACGTCTTTTGCAACCAAAGCAGCTGCCGGAAATCCGGCAATATTACCAGGTTCATTAAAACTGCCGTTCGGGTTAAACGTTGGGTCGTTGGCTGATTTAATATCTGGTATTACCCATTTATCTTCTTTATATTTTCTAAAATCCCACATATTATCCGAACGTGAGATGGCTACCTCGGCCCACAACCTTATCTTTTCAAGCAACTTTTTGGGTGCCTTATTGGGATACTGTTTTAAAAAATAGCCTAGTGATTGCATCGTCACATATTCGTTCATTCTCTGCCCTTTCGTCGTTGCAGGATCCTCCCAATCTAGATTATCAACAATCCATTGCGTTTGCTTCATTGCGGCATCCCAGTAGCGTGTAGCATCCTTTCTTCCTTCGCGTTTAGCAACCTCATACAACATTAGGTTTGGTACAATTGAATGTCCAGGCGGAAAATGTCCCTTCCCTGTGCCAATCATGGTATAGGTTTGAAAAAGATCAGCACTATGCTCGATATCATGCCAACGCCACCTACTATTATCGGGGTCTCCCCATATGGCAAACACATAGTCTCTCGCTTCCTCATACACTTCTTTCGGTATGTATTCGCTTAAATAAGGATATGCGTATAAAAAATAAGCCAGTTGTTCCTTTAATAAAGTATGATTCACCTTTCCTCTCAAATAAATATCAACTGCATAATAGATCAAACGAACTATTTCCGGCGTATTTCCAGGGAGCTTTTTCCTCAAGCCGATATATTGACCTTCAATAGGCATTCGTTCTACCGAAAAAGCATCCGGGTTAGAGAAGTACAGGTTAATTAAAGCTTGTAGTTCAAAAGAAAACTGATGGCTATCGCGCCAAGCGATCCCGAGAAAAGGACAGCCAGCATTTTCTGCAGTTGGCGCAAAGCTGTTTGTATTTCCATACCAACAGCGGTCATCTATCATAAATTGCATCGCAGGTTTATACGAAACACGTTCAATCAAATAAGGTGCTATTGTAAAGGGGAACGATTTGCCGATATCCTCGCCCTTAACAATCACCCTGTATTTAAACGTACCTGCTGGGTTAAAAGCGGTAAAGTCACCTATTTTATCTTTAATAACCCCTTCAAACAAGGTTTTATCGTCTTCTGCTTTCACGATAAAAAATGGCGTTCCATCCACTGCAAGCGGTGCCGTAAACCGTTTTATCGCACCCGTATTATAACCACTTTGGTTTACCATTACCGTTTGCCGTTCATAGGCAAAAACCTCCAGTTCACCCATCAATGTATTATCCTTCGGTTTGTATTCAACAACTAACCTATTGGCTTTAACGGGTGTAAAGGTTATCAGCTTTTTCGCTGGCAGTACATTAGCAAAAACCTCTTTTTTTTCAGAAACGTTAATTGTATAAATCCGAAGACTATCCGTTCCCCTAAAGCCCCTCAACAGCACACGATCAATATCGAATGTCCCCTGGAGATCTACCTCTATTCTATTAACAGGAGCTGTTGGATAAGCATAAAACAAGGTGGCATCCTCTCCATCAACAAAGTGTTCTCCAGGATTATCGGAAATTTGAGGAGTAACCAACACAGGCTTTCCTTTAGCAAGGTTCAGCATCTGCGCTGCAAGCTTATTGAAAAACAATAAGCCTATAAATAAAAAACATACTATTAACTTTCGATTTATCATTGGTTCATCAATCAAATTTTACTACTCTTAAACCATATGCTGGGATGCGCATAGTTATATTATTCGTTGTCTGCATATTCTTTGGCAATACCACCCCCGTTTGATCTAACAAAACTGGCTTTCCGACCAGGCTCCCTTGTTTAAGTTCATCTAAACTGTTAATAGCCATTTCTATCTGTTGATCTTCTGTACTGTTATTCATCAATACAACATAATAGGCTTTGTTGGCCAGGCCTTTGGCACAGAAATAATCGATTTTTTCATTACCTAATTGGAGCGCATTTTTAGGAAGATATAGTTCTACTACCTCATTAAATAACTTGCCCGGTGCAAAACCATAGGGCTGATGTGGGCCAACTTTAGGGGTTAGAAATCCTCTTGGAAAAGTAATCAGCTGATTCGTTCTTAAGGAAGCCTCCGAAAGGAGGTAATCCATGATCCACCCGATTTGCCACCAGGCATGATGCGGAAATGGCCCGGGCCCTGCATTCATCGTACTCCAATAGTAAGAAGCAACGTGACTAGCCGGATCAATAAATGCATCTCTGCCCCAGGCCGCAGCACGAGCCATATCAATAAAAATTGAATCTTTCGTAAATTCGAACATTCGAACAAACATGCCCGCATGGCTGGCCAATAAAATTGGACCGGAAACATTAGCGGAACCAAAGATTCCACCATGCTCAAAGCTTAAACCAACCTGACTAATTTGCCAATCTTTCCATTCGTTTCCCTTAACATGCTTATTTGCCTTTGAGGGGATAGGGTGTGTATAAATCGAAGTTGTATACAAACGGGCCGTCTCGATAGCCGCGTTTAGATAAGCTTCTTTTTTAGTGATGTCATATAAGTCAAGAAATGCCTGCGCCGTCTGGCCTGTAGCAAAATCCGGTGCAAAACGAACATCTCCACAAACCCCCAAAAATGAACCTTTATTTACCGCCTCCTCCATCAACCAATTAGCACCTTTTTCGGCCCCTTCCAAGTATTTTTTGTCACCCAGCAAACGATAAGCTACCACCAAGCCATAAAAAGTCGGTCGTCGGTCCGTCAATTCCTTAAACACCGGATGCGTTGTCTTACGATCATAAGCAACTTCCCATCGTCCATCCGCCTTTTGCCAATCCAACAATTTATCCCCACCTACCCGCAAGCGTTTTAACAGTTCCACGTCTTGCGGCTGATATAACAGTATATTTCCAAGGTCAATCATTGTATAATAGGTCAGTGCGATGGGTTCCACGTAATCTCCCCATTCCTCCGTAAAACGCTTGCCTTTCCATAAATAATACTGACCGATTGCGGCGCCCTGAAAAAAACCGGTATCCTGCTGTTGTTGAACCAGTTTAAAGTTGCGCGCATAAGGAAGTCGCTCTTTTTGAAGTACCATATCACCGCTTAACTTGGCAGTCATCCACATGGCACCGTAATCAGAATTTTTAACCGCATCGCGATCAGATCCGGCAATGGGGCCCAAATATGCTTGTGCACCTATTTTTAATCCCTGGTAATCATAGGTGCTCCAAAGAGAAGTCGATTCGTTCTTCAGATAGTCAACCATAGAGCCAATACGATGAGTGAGTGATTCATTGGTGTTTTTTAATGCTAGAAAATCTTTGAACCGATAAATATCATATACCGCATGCTTATAAAGCGCAAACCAATTATCAGCATTTAACGCATATCTAAATCGAAAAACGCGCTGTTCTCCCGCATCCATATAAGAGCTATCCTCACCTAAAACGGGATGATATAATGTGGGCGAAAGCTGCCCCGTACGGTTCATTAAAGACAAGCCCAAGCGCCATTTACGTTGCGTAATGGCATCCGACTCCCAAGGATCCCTTCCTGTTCCCGGCGCCGGTATTACTGTCAAACTTAAACCATTAAGATGTTGCACAAGCGGTGCTAAGGTGCTAGCAACCCGCTCACGCACAATAACAGGTTTATCAGGTATGCCCTGTCCGTAACCGTATGCTAACATCAAATTTCGCTCTAATTTCTTTCCTTGGAAGTAGCCTGGAAGAATCGCCCATTTTAAATGCCGCTCTTCTATCGGATACAGTGTCGGGCTCGCTATAGCATAATAGCCAGCCTTTTTCGCCGTAAGACGTATCTCCACCAAAATGTCCCCCACAGCATGATCATCTAATTGCCACAGAGATTCCATGGAAAGTACGTCCATATCCTGCTTAAATCGCAGCTTTCCATCAACTCGATCAACTCCCTTCGGAAAAAACGAAATCGGGTTACCCGCCGTATTCAAGGGAACTGGCTGAAGTGCCTCTTTCCACATCTTCAAATTATGCGGATAGGCTTTAAATAAATCAACCTGATAAGCTTCTTGTTCATTAGCATTGCTTGTATCGGGTACATCTTTGCTGTATAATATCGTGTATTCGCCGAGCGTATTAACTACCGAATCGGTGTGCTGCCCATCTTTTAAAATAAGGCGATTCAAACGATAGCCTTGCGTTGTCTTCGTCCACTCTAACTTAAGGTGGTTATTTTCCAAATCTACATTAGATTGAGCAAAGCCCGTTAAACTTATAAAAACCAAGCTAATACAAATAAATAGGCGATCATTCATAGGGATTTCTTTTTCTCAAATTTGCCATCACTTAATTCCATTCAGGGTTTTGCACCAATTCCCTATTGGCATTTATTTCATCCTGCGGAATGGGAAAATACCGATATTTTGCCTGCACGTTCCGTTGCGGATACACATGGTTTGTTGCCGTCGGGATAACCGTCATAAATTTACCGGTTCTTGTCAAATCATACCAACGATCGCCCTCTGCAAAGAACTCCCATGCTCGTTCTTGTATTACCGCATCAATGAAGCCTTCATTTCCTAAGCCGGGAGCTAACTCTTGCAGACCAGCGCGTGTACGAACAGCATTTAAGTAAGAATAAGCCAACGCTGTTGGTCCATTTAATTTTGCTTCTGCTTCTGCTGCAATTAAATACACGTCGGCCAGACGTAAAATGGGAATATTCCGAATTGTCCCAGTTGTAGACACCGGATCCTGGTATTTCTTAATTAAAACCGCTTCTGGCGTAAAAGGAGAAATATTTTTTTGTGGAACCCATTTCCCATCCCTATTCAAATAGGTCGTATCTAACAACCGCCTTCTTTGATCGCTCGGGTCAAAAGAATTGAAAAATGACAGATACGCAAACATAGAACCAAAGGATGTACGGGCATATTCTACTCCCGCACTACCCGATGGGCCACAAAGTCCAACCAATTGGTGGCCATTTCCTGGCGAAATAGGGTCGCATTCATAAGACCAGATCATCTCCTTTCGCGCATCTTCTTCCTTGGTATACGTGTATAAATCTACCACATTCGGTATAAGCGAATAAGTTCCAGAACTGATTACCAATTGCGCTTTTTCCAGTGCTGTCGACCAGTCTTCGTTATACAATGCCACTTTCGCATAAAGCGCATAAACAGCTTCCCGCGAAGGCCTTCCGGGCACGATCGAAGGGTAAGAAGGTAAACCGGCAGCATAAGCATTGTCCAAATCACTGTATATCTGGCTATACACATCCGGTAATGCGCTTTTAGGTGTATACGCATCGGCTTCTGTTACACTCGGGTTAATTTTTACGGGAACTTCACCGAAGTTCTTTGTAAGCATCCAAAAATAAAAAGCCCTTAAAAAATAGGCTTCACCTAAAATTTGCTTTTTCCTGTTTTCATCCATAGTAATTTCCGGCACCTTTGTAAGTACCCAGTTGGCCTGCTCAATACCACTGTAGCAGGAGGTCCAGATTTGCTGCGGCGATTCGTTTAACCGACCTTGGCTGCGCTGAATGGTATAGGTTGGATCAAGCGTAAAAAGCGTCAGTGAATTTCTACCAACCACCGCGCGCGGAAAAACCTGATCACTGCTCAGGTCGGGCACCAAAGTTGCGGCGGGGCCCGAATACAACCCTCCCATGGCACCGTAGGCCGCTAGAAGACCTTTCTCAGCATCCGAAGCTGTTTTGTAAAAAGTCTCCGTAATGATAGAAGAATAGACATCTTCCTCCATGCTGCAGGAAGTATAGGTAGAACTTATTATCAATACCGACAATAATTTCCAGATGTTCTTATATTGAAAAGGTTTCATAAACAAAAATTTAGTTTTAGACAGCTGTTAAAAGTTCACTTGAATACCCGCGATAAATGATCTAGCTTGCGGATAAACCAAATTATCAACACCAATTTCCTTGTTTGAACCTGCAAAAGTGTTCACTTCGGGGTCATAACCTGAATAATCGGTAATCGTAAAAAGATTATTACCACTTACGTATATCCGGAGATCACTCAATACACCTTTTAGTCCTGACAATCGGTATCCCAAAGTCACATTACGCAAGCGTAGGTAAGAGCCATCTTCCATGGAGTAATCGCTTATTGGCAATCGTCCCCCCACAAAAGGACTGGAATATTGATTGCTGTGATTCTCTGGCGTCCAACGATTCACCACTCCTTTAAACAGATTCCGCTGCCCAATTGGGTTTTCAAATGATAACCTACTGATGTTATAGATATCGTTGCCCTGTGTTCCCGATAAGAATACGCTCAAATCGAAGTTTTTATAGCTTAAATTAGTGGAGAAGCCATAAATAAATTTAGGATTAGGGTTTCCAGTAATAATTTGGTCATTCGAATTAATAATTCCGTCATTGTTGATGTCCTTTACTTTATGCCCACCTACTCGGCCGTCGTACCCAGGAACAATTTCCTCTACACTTTGGTTGATCCCATCAAAGACGTAGGTTTTAAAAACACCCAGCGGTTCACCCACTTTGAGCAGCGTATAATTAGTAATAAACCGCTCCTGTGTCACGCCGCCATCTAAATCCAGCACCTTATTTCTGTTTACCGTCACGTTGGCCGCTACCGACCATTTGAAATCACCTTCAAAAATTGTCGCATTTGCCGCTAGTTCTACTCCTTTATTCTCCAAGGATGCATAATTCCCCACCATGGTGGGGTATCCAGAAGATAAAGGAAGGGCCAGCACATATAGTAAATCGTCTGTGCGTTTATGATAATAATCTGCCACAAACGATAGCCGATTATTAAATAAGCTAAGATCCAACCCGATATCCAACTGCTTCGATTTTTCCCAACGCAAATCCGGATTGGCAATACCATTTGGCCCGATTGCCGTAAGCCAGGTATGATTCATATTATAGCCACCATTAGAAGTGACCGTTGCGAGCGACTGATAGGGAATAATACCCCCCGCATTGCCACTGATACCATAACTAGCGCGGAGTTTTAAATCAGATATCCCATTTATATCCTTTAAGAAAGGTTCTTCAATTACCCGCCAGGCACCGGATACAGCGGGGAAAAAGCCATATTTATTATTCGCTCCAAATTTGCTTGATCCATCCACACGTGCGGTAACATCCAAAAAGTACTTGTCTCTAAATCCGTAGTTAACCCGTCCCATGTAAGAATCCAGCCGTTGCGACGTTCTTTCGCTCAATACCGTCCGATTTAAAGCTAGCTGTAAAGCTTCATTTGCCGTCGCATCATTTGGAAAGCCCGTTGCACTGATCCTGTTCATTTTATAACTTTCCGTTTGCGTAGCAAACAAGCCCGTAAATTTCAAGGAATGGTCCTCGCCAATTTTGGTGGTATAGGTTAATAAGCTCTCATGGAGCAAGTTTAAATAGTCGCGATTCTCCTTCGACCCCGAACCCGAATTCTCATTAATATCAGCAGCATTTAAAATAGACAAGGGAGAGTAGTTATCATACAAACGGTTCTCAATGTCCGAATTAAAGGAGGCCCGATAAACCAAACCCGGCAAAATCGTATATTCTCCAAATAAATTGATCAAGGTCCTTTTAATATTATTTCGCTGTAAAATTTCGGTGAAATTGAGGGGGTTTACCACTTCTCTATATCGGCCATTTCCTTGCTCACCAAATGGAAAGACTGAACCGTCGGGTTTATACGCTTGCAATACTGGTGGAGCACCAACCGCTGCCCCCAAAACACTTCCTGTTACCACCCCGCCACCATCCAATGTTTCGGCTCCCGCATTAACACCATTATTCGTAGAATAACTCCCTAAAATGCTTGTTCCTATTTTCAGGCGATCACTAATTTTATGATCCACATTTAAACGATAAGAATAGCGTGTAAAATCAGAATTTACAATAATTCCGTCCTGCTTAAAATAATTTAAGGACAGTGATAACTGTGTCTTGTCATTTCCACCATTTATCGCCAGTTGTTGGTTATTAATAGGAGCACTTTGAAAGATCATGTCTTGCCAATCCACTCCCTCCCCTAGAGATGCTGGATCAGGATAATAATTATCCTTAAACACCTCATTCTCTAATGTGGCAAATTCAGTCGCATTTAATAGATCAAGCTTTTTACCCACTTTCTGTATACCGTAATAGCTTTCCAAGGCAATGCGGGTAGCACCTTCCTTGCCTCTTTTTGTAGTAATCAGTACTACGCCATTTGCTGCTCGAGCACCATATATCGCAGAAGCAGAAGCATCCTTTAGCACTTCTACCGATTCAATATCGTTGGGGTTAATGGTTGAAAGCGGACTGACATCGTTAATACCCCCGCTATTTGAAATCTGGATCCCATCTACGATATAAAGCGGTTCCGAATTTCCATTAATAGAGTTCGTTCCCCGTATCCGTACACTCACATTTCCACCCGGCGAGCCTGAGTTTTGATTAATCTGAACGCCCGAAACCCGCGATTGGAGCCCTTGTGCCACATTCACAACAGGCATTTGAGTCAGTTCATCGGCTTTTACGGAAGCAATAGATCCGGTTGTCTCTATTTTCCGCTGGGTACCGTATCCCACCACTACAACCTCATTCAATACTTCATTCTTTTCCTTTAACCGTACTTTAAAAACTGATTGATCCGCTTTTAACGGAACCGTTAACGGTTCATAACCTACTAAAGAAAAAAGCAGTGCTCGATCGTTCGGTTCTACGTCCAGTTTGTATTCGCCTTCTGTATCTGTTCTAGTACGTACTTGTTTGCCCGTTACCGAAATGGTAACGCCGGGAAGGCCTGCGCCGGTTATCTCATCGCTCACTGAGCCGGTTATCGTCCTTTTTTTTTGTGCGGTTACGGTTCCCATCCCGATTATAGCACAGAGAAATGTTAAGAAAATGTTACGCATGGTTAGCCATAATTAGTTTATATTGGTATGGTCTGGTCTGGTAATAGATACCAATAAGCAATTATAGGTAGTTTGATTTTAAAATCCAAATTATTTTTTATATTCGTATAATATATTGATTTTTGAGCTCGAAATATCATAAAGAATTGGTATGGTGTGGTCATGCACATCTTGTCAGTCGCTAATCATTAGAACATGTCTATTGCAACAAAACCTTTAGAAGAGAATAACGATCCCTCTAGCCATCGCATGAAATACTTGCAGCTGGTAGATCATATACAACAGCTTATCGAAACAGATCAACTACATATTAATGATCGATTACCCTCCTTAAAACAATTTGAAAAGCAGTTCCATATCAGTAAGGAAACCGTTTTAAAAGGCTTGAACTATTTACTGGAAAAGGGCATTATCGAGTCTGTTTACCGGAAGGGCTATTATGTAAGAAAAAAGTCGGTCGAACATACCTTTCGCATCTTTCTTTTGCTTGATAAAATGAACCTTATGCGTGACAAATTTTATCACACACTGTTTGAAGCAATAAAGGATAAAGCAGATATTGATGTATACTTTCATCACCATAATGTCAAGGTATTTGAAAAATTGATAACCGAAAATCTCCAAAGCTATACACATTTTGTTATTGCAGCTTATCTAAAAGAAGATGTCTCTGTGATCCTCAACCATATTCCACCCGCTAAGCGAATCTTGATTGATTTTGATCAGCCCCACTTAACAGGTAAGTATTCTTCCATCTATCAAGATTTCAAATTAGATATATACGATGCGCTCACCGAGCTAAAGTCGCAATTAGCTAAATACACACAGCTGGTACTCATTGTGCCTACTGAAGCCTTTCATGCTACACTCGTTATCGATGGTTTTCTACAATTCTGCCAACAGCACCAGTACCCCTATGTTATACAACATGAAGTGTCGGCTGCTAATTTCCAGAAGGGAAATGTATATATAACTTTCAGTAGATATGACACAGATGACGTTGCTCTCATTAAACTGGCCCGTAAGAAAAAATACCTCTTGGGGCAAGACATTGGGCTGATCTCTTACAATGATACGGATGTAAAAGAAATTTTGGAGGGTGGTATTACCGTTGTTTCTTCCGACTTTGAAGCAATGGCTCAGCAAGTAGCCGAAACGATTGAACAAAAGAAAATTACGCGGCAAAGAAATCCCACGAAGGTCATTCTTCGCCAATCTTTATAAAGCCATCCAGTATTTATTATATATAAGCGGAACGCCTTCCTACCGCTGGCAGCATTACTGAAGATCCAAAGAAAGGTTCGGCATATTCATCGTTTCGTGCATCGTAAGGGGCTGATGTAAGGCCCAACTGAAGCGGTAAATCTTTCCCTTATTGATCTTTATCGGCTCTAATGTTTTACGATACAGCCGCTGGGGAATGTTCCGGTCCACCTCAATCACTACATGTTGCTGAAACATGTTATTCGATTTAATGAGTAATTGATTAGCCCCTTTCTTTAAGTTAAGTAATACCACATCCTGTTTTTCGCCTGTTCGCCTATCATTATTGTGAAGGAGGAGCTGCTCTCCATTTAGTATAACTGCTATCCCGTCGGCTGATGTTAGCTTAATCAATACACTTATTTCTTTATCGGCAATTATTTTTTGCGCGTAATAATAGCACTCCATCCTATCAGCTGGGAGTTTCAATTTACCCGGATCAGCATTTTCTACCCACGATTTGCCTTTCCATTTTTCGCTCATATCCAACAGTGGCTTGTCTGAATTTATTTCGTCGATTCCTTCAAAGAATGGCCCTGCCAGGTAACTCTTCTCCCATTTCACAGCAACCTTCCCTTGTTGAAGCGTTATGGCCTTATCTTCTTTTAACTCAACCGTTGTTTGTTTTCCATCAAAAGTAAGCGCTAATTGTTTTCCCTTTTCTTGGTCCGTATACCATAAGACCGGGTTGATCGTTTTTGTGTTCGCAGCCTTTAAGTTCCAAGACTCTTTTACTGTGCTTTTAAATCGGCTATTATAATCAATTCCCGAATTACTATAATATTTAAATGAATTCTTATGGTTTAATAGTAAAGGTTCGGCTCCAACCATTAAAAGCCGGTCCGGTGTTATCTCATAACCTTTATCAAAAGACAAAGCAACCACCTTAAAGTCGTCTGCAACCGAAAAATCAGCTGGTAGCCCAAGGGTAATCTGTCCGTCCTTGCTATTAACCACTGGTTTTAAATGAGGTTCACCAAAAATTGTCGCGGCCGTAACAATGCCCGCTATCCGCGGTAACCGAATCACCCTATCTTTTGGTTGCTTCATCACTAACAAATAGATTTTGTTAGGTGTGCTGGTAACCGTGCCCCAATCAAAAGTTTCACGAAAAGGGTCAGTATTTACATTGTAAATAGCTTCCTGATTTGTGTGTAACCATTTTCCTATCCGTAATAGTATATCCTTTTCGTATGGCACCACTTCACCATTTCCCTTAGGGCCAATATTAAGTAGATACTTCCCTCCCCTACTGGCTACGTTGATCAAACTAGTCAGTTTTTCCTTAAACTTCTCTTCCTCCGGCACATATTTCTGCCAAGACCGATATCCCCAGGTTTCTTCAAAAAAGGACGCCGGAGACTGCCACGGAACCCCTATTTCGTAATCCGGTTGTTGGTTATCAGACATCACCGTAAAATCGCCCATATCATTTCCCAACCTGCTACCGATCATACAGTTTGGTTGCAGCTGGTGCACCAGTGTGCGCATTTCCTTGCTCTGCTCAAGCGTGTTGGAGCCCATATCAAACCACAATTCGGTTATTTCACCATAATTTGTCAACAATTCGCGTATCTGCGCCAGGTTATACCGATGATGAAGCGGTGGGATAGAATCGGAGTTATGGCTAGAAATTGGAGAAGCTTCGGGGAAGTGCCAATCAATATTAGAAAAATAAAGTCCGAGTTTTATTCCATGCCGTTTACATGCTTCCGAGAGCTCTTTGATAACGTCTCTCTTATAGGGGGTGGCTTTTACCACATTGAAATCAGTGGTTTGCGTGTTCCACATGCAAAAACCATCATGATGCTTTGACGTAAAAACAATTGCGCGCATCCCTGCATTTTTAGCCAATAACGCCACCGAATCAGCATTCCATTTTTCAGGGTTAAACTGTTCCGCAACCTTTGCATAACTATCGCTATAAATGCCCGCATGCGCCTGAATCTGTTCTCCCAAACCTTTTGTAACCGGCTTGCCCTCCCAAACACTTCCTAATACCGAATATATTCCACCCCAATGTATAAACATATTATACCGTTCATCCTGCCATCTCTTAAGTTCTTTCGGGCCTGGCTGGGCCAAGAGTTTAGTGGCAAATGCCATTATTAACAGCATACAGCCGCTTTTTCTTAATATATTCCAACGAACGATCATTTGATATTTTGTTAAAGGTTTAACGCTCATACTAATCAGGCAGCCAATAATAAAAAAAATAAACGAATGGTAATGCTTCAAAAACAGCTTCCTTTCATTTAGAGCCAGAAAAAGGTTACTTTTAATAAGATAGCTCAATAAATGGCCAAAATAACTTAATAGAATTATTTGGCTGCTAATATTAAACACTCCCTAGTAACTTTACCGTATTTATGCACCGATACGACATTAGAAAAATAAACACAATTAGCTCGGGATTGTAATGAAATAAAATTTATCTAGCGTTAGAGGAAGCATTAGAACAGCGGAAATCTACCAGTGAGAACACGGAATATGTCTTATTCTGACAGAATAATGGACGATTATGGAATAATTTAACGTGAGAGAAAGCTAGCTTTGCTCTTGTAAACAAAAGCAATTTGGTCACGACAAGGTTATGTTCAATACATTATAGAAGATGGTCGTCGAGAAAGAAACTGACCAATAGTATAATTTTTTAAGATATGATAAGCTTTATTTTTTCTCAAAAGACAATAAACACTTTGCTTACTTATAGTATAAGTAGAATGGCTATTGGTCTATTTTTTTTGATTACCGGACTAAACAAGTTATTCCATCCAACGTTTAAAGCTTCAATGTTACACACTATAACAGGAATTAGCTTCCCCTATCCTCAATTCACAGCCAACTTTACTGCGGCAAGTGAACTTATATTTGGATTGCTCTTGGCTCTTGGCTTGTACACTAGGTTCAGCGCTATGGTGTTAAATATAATTTTATTTGTTGCTCTATTTACATTTGACATTCCTAATCATATTCCCAAGGGGCTCGAACTATGGACTTGGTATTCTTATTTATTATACTTACCACAAGTTTTGTATATTTTATTTATGCTAAATGCTATTGAAATCGGTGGAGGGCACCTTAGTCTTGATTCGGCTATTTATAAAAGAAGATCTACGCGGTAAACCGTGTAGTACGATGATGATAATAAAGAAATCCAGTAAGCGCTACAGATTAATGTCTTTCGGCTGAAATTCTCTTTCCATATCGTCTTTAATCTGCTTAATTTTCGCTTTCCATTCAGGCACTTTATCTTTTATTTCATCCACTATTGCTCTTCCATTCACGTCCTTTTTTGTTACAAATTTATATGCACCATATGCAGCTGCTCCCAACAGCAATGTCCTTAATAATCTCATAATTAGTTATCATTTATCCGTACTAACAAGCTAAAACACAAAAAGTTTAAAAAACTTATTTATTCTTTATCTAAACGTATAACATTGCCAAGCGATCTTACTTATTAACAAAAAACCATTCTCGAACCAAGTTATTTTAAAACGAAAAAAAAATATTTTTTATGCACAATTATACACATTTTTATACATACATTTACAACATCCAACCGAGACTTAGAGAAATATTGAAAGAAGCTAACATTATACTAATCCATTAGCTCGTTGCAGAGGATTTGATTTCTCCATGTTTCGCTTTTACCCTTTTAAGCAAAACATATGGAAAAATTTTTATGCTACGGCTTATACGCCGCAATACTGGTTACTAGTATAGCCTGTTCAAAACCCCCTTTACCAGGTGACGGCAATCTAGAAGCACCATCTGATTCAAGCGCTACCGCGCCAACAGACACCATTCCGCCAGCCGAAACAAATTTTTATTTCGGCGTTAACGGCCATCCCGTTAACCAAGCAGCTTACATGAATATCCCACCAGCTGAGCAGATAAAATTAATCAAATCAATGGGAATGAATATTTACCGACTAGATGTCAACACAAATGAGAGGGGGCTTATCAACATGCACGATCGATATCTAGCCTTAAAAGAGGCCGCTGATTCGGCAAAAGTTACGCTTCTTCCTATGTTATATCCAGGGAACTTGGATTATAATGCAACGGAAGAGGTATCCTATCAAGTGGGTTACGAGAGGGGCGCTGCATTTGCCACCAATTACCAAGATGACTTCATTTATTACAATATTGCCAATGAATTAGATACGAAATGTATTCTCATAAATAAATCGGGTGAGTTAATGGATCATTATGATCCGATTAAATTTAAGATAATTGCAGCCAGATTAAAGGGCATGGATGATGGTATAAAATCGGTGGACAGAGATGCCAAGACCATGGTCAATGCTGGCTGGATGCATTATCCTTATTTATTAATGCTGGAAGAATATGGTGTCAATTTTGATATAGTTGCCTACCACTGGTATAACGAAATGGAAAATCTAGCCTTTAAAACATATAATATAGCAGATATTACACAATTTTTGTCGCAAAAATTTTCTAAACCGATTTGGTTTACTGAAATCAATATAAGGAACAAGACAGGCACAGTGAATGATAAAGTGCAACGGGATTTTCTCAATAGCTTTCTTGCTAAATGTCAAGAAAATCAGCAGGTACAGGCTGCAATTATATATGAACTATTTAATCAACCCGTTTTTCAAAGCTTGGAATCTCATTACGGAATTTTTGACTGGATTAAACCTTATACCAAATATGTTCCAAAATTATGGGCAAAAGAAGTAAGCTATTTACATAGCCAACAATAACAGGCAGCAAGTTTCGCACGCTAAATTGTTTAGATTAATTCAAAATAATTTGCTAAAGTGTAGCCAATACATTTACTTTGTTATTTAGATTTGGTTCAAATAATATGTCTGCTAAAATTAAATTAGCTCCGCTTGTAATCTGTCACTATTTGGTCCGTGCCATAAATGAAAACCACTAAAAAGATTATTGCCTGGTTACATTTGTGGTTAGGGCTAGTTGTAGGCCTCTTATTTAGCCTGGCTGCGATTACCGGTTCTATCTTAGTGTTTGAGAAGGAATTAGATCCCTTGCTGTATCATTCATTTTATTATATAGATGAGCCCGTCTCCCCTACTTCAAAATATTTACCCCTTGATAGTCTGGTAAGTCAAGCAAAGCTATATGCACAAGGGAAATCGGTTCATTCCTTATTAATACCTGCTAACCCAAGCAGCGGGCAGAATATACTATTCCAAACAGAAGGAACGCGGCTAGAGCGCGTACTGCTGGCAATCAATCCCTACACAGGCCAATTAGAAAGAAAGATTGCAGGCAATAGACATCTTTTTACCCTAGTCGAAGATCTACACAGAGAGTTATTAATGGGGAAAACCGGAAAAACCATTACCGGCATTTGTTGCCTTTCCTATCTTACCATTTTACTCAGTGGTTTAGTTCTTTGGTGGCCCAAGAATCAAAAAATTCTGCGGCAGCGTTTAAAAATAAAATGGGATGCCAAGTTTAAAAGATTAAACTGGGATTTGCATGCGGTTGGAGGGTTTTATACCCTGCCTATTCTTTTTATCATTGCTTTCACCGGCCTCACTTGGAGTTATAAATGGTTCAATGATAGTATCTTTTATTTATTTGATGGTAAAGGGCCCCAAAAGTTGGCAAAATACTATCCTTTTAGTGAAAGCTTCTCACCACAAGAAGGACCTTTGCAGAAGGCCTATTCACAGACACAACAACTACTTCCATACACTGCTGATGTTACTATTACCCTACCAGGTAAAGAATTGAACGTTGTCAGCATTAGCAAAGAACAGCCACAAGCAGCTGTTTCCAATGTCGTCGATCGCTTATTATTTAGCGCACAAAGCGGTGAGCTGGTAAAAAAAGAACTTTACGAGAGTCAGTCTAAGGGCATGAAAGTACGTCGACTGATTTTTCCTATCCATACCGGTAGTATCTATGGCCTACCTACCAAGTTATTAGCCTTTCTATGTTGCCTCATTGGTGCCAGCATGCCTATTACTGGCTTTATTATTTGGCTCAAGAGAAAAAAGAAGACGAAGAAAGTCATCATAAAACCGAGAGTTTCTTCAGAGCAACCGGTATTACCGTAGCTTTTAAACCCTAAGTAAACAAAGAGTAAAGCCCGTCAATGTTCGAAATTAACGGACTTTATTCCTTGTTAAAAATATTATACTAAAACCCGTATCTAAGTCCTAACTATATCCGATAAGGATTACTATTTAAATCAGAAACGCCCGTATTCGAGTTCATGTTATAACAAACTGATGGTGGATTTGTCAAAGCTTTTTAATGCCATAAATACTCTTTTCTATCGAGCCATGAATAGTCGCAAAGACCGACATATGACAAGAAAAAGCTTAAGCCCATAGAACCATCCCGTGGAGGTCTTTCCCCATGTGGCCTATCGTTTGAAAACACCGTGGCTGTGTGTCCTCCAGTTATTGCAGACAGCTAATTTTATAGAAATACCGACTTCAGGCCTGTTTACCGATTGTGGGGAAGGTATTTCCGACATACGTTCAGAAAGTTTTTCATCAAAAATAGTAACAAAATCAACCAGTTCACAGAAAAGATTTCTTACCTTTAATTTATTAATAATCATGGCATTGGATTAGTTTGCTTACTAAATGTACAATGTCATGGTTATTTTTAAATCTTATTTTATAAACATATATTGATAATCAATTAATTAAACCCAAAACTCACGTTATAATATGGAAAAGAAAGATTTAGGTATAGGTTACATTCCTATTCAAATGTTAAGAGACGGTGTTACAGATTTTGATGTGGTTTCGGAGAGTATGCATCATTTGAAGCTTGAAATGCTGGAGGAAGGTACGTTTTCTTTTGATCGATATACAAAAATGGGAAGTGACATTGCTTCCACTGTAATGTCTCCAAAAGCTGAAGACCGAGAATGTATTTTGTGGTGTATTAATCATTACTTAGGGTTCAACAGGCACCCAAGTGTTATAAAAGCAGCAAAAGATGCCGTAGAAAAGTTTGGAACAGGAAGTGGAACGTCTTCGATGTCTGGAGGTAGAAGCTCCTTGCATCGACTATTAGAAGAAAGAATCGCTAATTTGTTGGGTAAAGAGGGCGTAATATTATATTCAACGGGTTATACGGCTAATCTTAGTGTACTGGCAAGTTTACCTGGGGCAAACGATTTGATAATTGCCGATGATGAAGTACACGCTTCAATTCGAGATGGAATGAAGTTTTCGGGAAGACGAAAAATGTTTTTTAAGCATAATGATGTCCATGACCTGGAACGTTTGCTTAAAAAACATACCGGAAAATACGAGCATATCTTTGTAGTCGTTGAAAGTGCCTACTCTATGTCCGGTGATTTGGCTCCACTAAGGGAAATTGCGTTCTTAAAAAAAAAGTATGAGTTTTTACTTTATCTCGATGAAGCACACACTTTTGGATTTTATGGTGATCAGGGAAAAGGTTATGCCGCTGAACAAGGAGTATTAGCGGATGTAGACCTTTTTATGTCAACGTTATCCAAATCAACAGCGGCAATAGGTGGTTTTGTTGCTCTTAAAGAGAAGTATAAAACCTATCTAAGTTTTAAATCAACTGCCTATCTTTTTCAAGCGAGTTTTTCGCCAGTTACCGCTGCAACAATTCATGCAGCTTTGGATCTCATACAATATCAACCCGGACATGCTTTGCAATTACATCGTAATAATCAATATATGCGTCAAGAATTGGAAGCAATAGGTTTTAACTTGCGCCAATCTGCTTCACCTATAATTCCAATTTATATAGCAGATGTTCAGGTGCTAACAGCATTTAGCAGAGATTTGTTTCTTTCCGGAATATATACAATAACAATTATTTATCCTGCAGTGCCACCACAGGAAGGAAGAATACGTTTCATAGTATCAGCAAGCCATACAAAAGAACAGATGGATAAGACATTGCACGTCTTAAACAACCTAGCTCAGAAATACAGGTTGTTTGGGCAAACAGCGGCTACATAGAGTCCTTATAGTGCTTTTATTTCATTTTGTAATATGCATTATCTGTATAAATAGGACTATAGAAAAGCGGTTTTTTCAAAGGATAACGAGCGATATAAATCGTTCTTTAACACTAAAAATTCATCTTCTGCAATAGTTGAAGAATAGAATGCGACGGTATCTTAATCTGTATCAAATGAACCCTAAATACAATGAAAATACTCAGAACTATAGCAGAAATTACTATTTACCTTAATACCTTCCGTTCACAAGGAAGAAGGATTGGCTTTGTACCCGCTATGGGTGCTTTACATGATGGCCATCTTTCGATCTTGGCGTCCGCCCAAAGGACATCAAATTCCGTTTTGGAAAGATTTTATCAGCAAGTTGTTGTAATAATAAGGATATTTTAAAATAAACAGAATGGACGAGTTATGTAAAACTGAACAGGATAAATAATTCAAATTTCCATCTTAATTATAACTTAGTAAGCAACTATCCCGTCTAAGACAATAAAGACATAAAAACAATTTTACACATTGTACTAAAAGGACTTTATGACCTGGAAAAACAAAAACTGCATACTTGTTCAATTAAATGCCATAACTGAGCGAGGCGACCCTCAGCGCGATGAATACAAAAATGTCCTTGAGTATGCAGCCCTCCTTCGCGATATGGTGAATGAAGGCGTTTTGTTGAAGCAAAAAATACACGCTACATTAAATACGGGTGAATTATTCTCCGATAAAAATTCCTTAATCGGAAACATGAACCTGGAACACCCTGGTTATATCAATGATTATCAAGCTATTGATCAGCCCCATATAAAAGGGATAGGAAATTCAACTTACTTGAACTGGGATTTGTTTGTCATTGAGCAGTCAGTGGCCGTTGCTGTTCGGAAATGGAAAATACTTTATCAATCTGATCAATAAACTATTTTCTGAGAGAAAATAGTTCGAACGTTGTAATGTAGCAAGTGAGCCAGGAAGAGTTCTGTTGGAAGTTTACAGGCAATTGTTCCCTGAAAAACAATCATATACAACATACATTGAAATGGATAAAAAGGTAATCAGTCATGCACAGGCCTTAACACCACCTTATGATAGATCCATTACCTACATAAATAAAAACATATTTAGATTCCAAACAACCAAAAAATTCTCAACAATAGCCCTTGGAATGCTCGCCGCCAGAAGCTGCGGATGAGCAATCATCTCTTCACTTACTAGAAAGTATTGTAGTTTTAATTCGTTCGTAATTCTAGGCGTAATTTCTGAGCGTAAGGAAGCCATCAAGCTATTGTTAAAACTTTTACGGCTGGAGTAAGCCTCATACAAGTTAATGCTAGAATTATCTACGTCGGCCTGGTTATCCATATCATAGACAAAATTATTATGAATAGTTAGCGGGTTCTTTGGGTTAATCTACCAATCAATTCTTGCGAACGCCGCTTCGGTACTTTTCGATTTATCGAAAGCACCAAACCGCGGGAGAGATTAGCAACGCCATATTTCGATTGGACAATATTGAGAAACTGCCCCCGCGCTTACAGAAAGGCTCATTCTAAATAGGAGACTAAAATAAACTTGAAATAAATTGAATTAAAAGCTTTTAGCTTAACAATCCAAGAAGGTAAGAAGCTTATTAAATTAGGTAATCTAGCTAAACGATCATTCATAACTGCTCTTTTATATTTTGCAGCAAAGCTATCGTTGGCATATTAAGGCTTTGTAACGAAAAAATTAAGTTCTAATAATCATTCGCTGTTAGCGATATTAATAATTGATTAATTACAAACTTTACATGCAGGCATTTTTACATCAATCGATGCCCCTACACAACAAAAAAACGCTCTTCGGTATGCGAGCTTAATACCTCCATCTTATCTCCCACGCTAATTGTTCCGGTACCGGTATGAATTAAATTTTGCCCAAACATAATTTTTTTATTTTTTAAACGATAAGAGGTTAAAGTCTTTAAAGGTTCCTTTCCTTTTTCTGCCGTCTGCTGGTTAATAGTAGTCATCACGCAGCGCGCACAAAGTTTAACGCCATAGAAGTCGATGTTTCCTATCTGAATATGGCGCATGACATCTTCATCAAAAGGCGCACCACCGGTAAAGACGATATTGGGCCTAAATCTGTTCATTTGTAAAGGCTCATCCAGTCGTCCATTCAAATCATCTAAAGAGGTCTGACCGATCATCAAAAAAGGATATGCATCGGAAAAAGAGGTAATCATTCCATCAGGCGCATACTGTTTATCTACCTGGCGCCTGGTAGTGTCGGGCATATACACCAACCTACACTTCATGGCAAGCGTATCACTAAACCAATCGTCCAATTCTTTCTTTACGAACATCCCGATACAGGTATCATTCCAAATAGTGAACAGCTGCTCCTCCTGCTCTTCTTGTTTAAAGGGAACTTTAGCAAGCCCCATCCGAGGATGTGTCAATGATAATCCGTCCTCTTCTATTCCCACTTTTATCAACACCATCTGTGCAACCTCCCGTTGCGTAAGAAAGCGATTATCGGCATCCACCAACATCCATCGTCGATCATATTTAAAGCCGCGATCTGTAACCTCTGCAGAGGAAAGCGATACACCGCCTAATGATTTTATGGGGTAAATATTGAGTTCACTTATGGTAAGCATGTTTGTAAGTACGTATACACAAACTTAGGTAAATTCCCTTTTTTTCACAAGCGTTCATTTTGGTATTCAAGCTTCCGCCATAAAATGTCGGAGGTATAGGCAATATAATAACGTTGCATATAACCATCTCCCTTAAAGGCAAACTATTATATTAGCAGTCTGCCTCTATCATACTCTTCACAAGCCAAATTGCAGACCCTTGCTTCTGGCATTATGGGCATTTCTATTAAGCTTAAAATCATTGCATATCAGCAAAATTTAAAATTCATTTCTATTTTACGAAAACGTTATCGTAGATTTTTAAATCATTAAACACTTTTCCTTAACATATTTTTATTAATTACGCGTTGTTGTAGATGAGGTTAAAACCATAAAAAACCAAATTTAACATCCGTTATAAACAAAATAAACGTATTAATTATGAAGATTCCGTGGTAAAAAAAACTAACATAAAAATCTGAAAATTGTCTAAATGACAAAGATGTCATCTCGGCATTGTTGCACGCGCTACATACCCGCTCATTGGCAGATGACGTTTTAACTTTCAAAGAATTCAGGTCTTTTCAGAAGCGTTATCGTTTTCTCCAAAAAAAGCTATCCGGCATGTAGCTACCCTACAATTCCGGTGGCACCCTTATGCGCATTTTTTTAACAAATAATATAAACTAAATTTTAACAATCAATAAACAAATTATGAACCCGACATGATTGGAATAACCGTTGAGTAGAAGGATCCGCCAGCTGGCAGACACTCATCAAAGGCTCCATCTAACCATTAAAACCGATCAGCCAACTGGTTGATCATTGAAAACTTAAAAAAGTAAGAAATATCAATAAATCAAAAGAACAGATGAAACTTAAGAACATGATTACTAGACAGCAATTTAAACGAGACGTTTTGCTGCTGTCTTTGCTTTCTTATTCCTGGTTTTCCGCTTCCGCCATAACAGCCATCGCCCCTTCAGCAAATGTTGCGGTGCTGGCCAATAGCGGGGTTAAACAAGAAAGGGAAATTAAAGGAAAGGTGCTGGACGAACATAAACAAGCGCTCAGTGGAGCCACTGTGGCCATCAAAGGCACAACAAAAAAAGTGTCCAGCAGTGTAGACGGCACCTTCGTTATCCAGTCGAGCTCTCCAGCTGATGTATTGGTTGTTTCCTTTATAGGATACGAGCCTTCAGAGCATGTCTTAAGCGCGGGGCAGCCGGCACAGCTTGTCATTACATTAAAACCCGATGAAGAAACGGCCTTAGATGAGGTAGTAGTAGTTGGTTACGGTAGTCAACGGAAACAGGATGTTACCGGAGCCGTTTCCTCCGTAAGTGCCAAAGCGATTGCTGAAGTACCTGTTGCCCAAGCATCACAGGCACTGCAAGGTAGGGCTGCGGGTGTTCTTGTAACCAATACCAGCAACAGACCTGGAGGCGCTGCCACGGTGCGCATCCGGGGTAACCGATCTTTTTCTGCCAGTAATGATCCCTTGTACGTGATCGATGGAATTCCGATAACAGGTGGCTTAGAAGATATTCCCCCACAAGATATTGGCTCCATGGAGGTATTAAAAGATGCCTCTGCCACCGCTATATATGGCTCTAGAGGAGCAAATGGCGTCATCATTGTCACCACCAAACGGGGAAGTACCAGCGGAAAGACAACGGTAAGTTATGATAACTGGTTTGGCTTCTCCAAAGCTTATAAACAGATTGACATGATGAACGGCCAACAATTTGCCGAGTTCAAACGAGAATCGCGTAGAGCTACCGGCAATTACGATGATAACGACCCGAATGCCGATGAGAATACCTCCGGTTTATTTGGTCCTGTAGAACTCACGTCGATTGCAGAAGGGCGTAGCACCAACTATCAGGATCTTATGTTGCAAACCGGGCATAGTATGAACCATTCGCTCAGCGTGCTTGGCGGGACTGAAAAGACCCAATTCAACATCAGTTTCAATTATATGAACGACCAGGGCATTATACCCGTACAAGATTTCACTCGCTATGCTATGCGCGTTAATATCGACCATAAAATCAGCGACCGCATCCGTGTAGGTACTTCGGTATTAGGAAACTACAGTATTACCAATGGAAAAGACCTAAATCCCTACGATGACGCCCTCTTAGAAAATCCACTCGGCGTTCCCTATGATGAAAATGGTGAACTTATTTTCTTGCCCACTACAGATGGCTTGCGGAGCAATCCATTAAGCGAGCTGGTACCCGGGGCCCTACTAAATAAAACCCGACGCATGCGCCTGTTTACAAGCATCTATGGCGAGGTTAAATTGGCAGAAGGACTCACCTACCGTTTAAATTTCGGACCAGATCTTATTCACAGTCGCATTGGCAACTTTCAGGGTAAATATACCAATGCCCGCTTAGGAGGAACAGCAGCTGCCCAAGGTAACGAAGACCTGGTATTTAATTATACCTTAGAAAACATAGTAAAATACAATAAAACGTTCAATGAAAAACATGCCTTGGAAGTAACCGGTTTATTCGGTTTGCAGCATCGTCAGCTGGAGGCTACCAACATAAGTGTAAGAGGAATACCTGTTGAAGAAATGCAGTACTATAATTTCGGTGCTGCAGAAGAAATTTTAGGAACAGGAAGTGATTTTCAGCGTTGGGATATCGTTTCGTATATGGGCAGGGTGAATTATATATTTGATGATCGTTTCCTTGCTACCCTAACCGCTAGAATTGACGGGTCTTCCCGTTTCGGCAGCAATCATCGTTATGGATTTTTCCCTTCCATCGCCTTGGGCTGGACCATTAGCAACGAATCGTTCATGCAAGACAATAGCATTTTTGACCTGTTAAAGTTACGGGCAACCGTTGGCGAAACCGGTAATACCGGTATTGATCCTTATGGCACACAAGGCAAACTACAACGAACCAGCTATGCTTTTGATGAAAGTGCCGGCTATGGCTTTAGACCCAACCAGCTACGCAATGACAATTTAAAATGGGAAACCACCAGACAGTTCAATGCCGGTATAGATTATGCCATACTGGGTGGAAGGATCTCGGGTGCTGCAGAATTTTATGTTCAGCAAACCAGGGATCTTTTAATGGAGCGCCAGCTGCCTTTTACAAGCGGTTTCGGCTCCGTTATGGAGAATGTAGGTTCTACCAAAAATGTAGGCTTCGAATTTAGCTTATCCTCTGTTAATATTAAACCTAAAGATGAAAAAGGATTTTCATGGAATACCGACCTTAATTTCGCTACCAACAAAGAAAGCATCACAGAGCTCTATGGAGGTGAACAAGACGATGTGGGTAACCGCTGGTTCATCGGCGAGCCATTACAAGTATACTATGATTTCGAAAAGATAGGGATCTGGCAGAGCAACGAGGTCGACGAAGCCGAGCGCTACGGCAGAACACCCGGTGAAATTAAAGTAAAAGATCAGAATGGCGATGGTGTCATTAACGATGAAGACCGCGTTATTTTGGGCAATAACAGACCTACCCTAACGGGCGGCCTAACCAATCGTTTCGGCTATAAAGGTTTTGATTTATCGGTATTCCTTTACTTCAATTTCGGCAACATGATTTACAGCACCTTTCATGAGGTTCACAATACCCTATTTGGTCGCTATAATAACTTGAATGTTGATTATTGGACACCTAATAATCCTACCAATGCCTATCCAAGGCCCAATCAAAATCAAGAGCGCCCAGTTTACAACACCTCGATGGCCTATTTTAGCGGCTCCTTCCTAAAAATAAGGAACATTAACCTCGGCTATAACTTCCCAGAGCGTATCGCGGCGAAGATTGGGGCGCAATCATTAAGGTTTTACCTAAGTGCACAGCAACCATTAATTTTTTCCTCTTACGTAAATAAGCATCAGGGCGTCGATCCCGAAGGCATAGATTTTAACGCTGATGCGGAAAACCTACCGGTTAATACCCCACCAACGCGCACCTGGCTTTTTGGTTTAAACATTAAATTTTAGCACCATGAGAACAATATTAATCATATGTATTTTCGCTGCAGGATTATCCTTTTCCTGTAAACGCATGCTCGATGAAGAGATCCATTCACAAGTAAACGATAATTACCTCTCTACTCCTGAGGGCTTTGAGGATGGCGTAAAAGCCGCATATTCTACGCTGAGAACCTTCCATGCCAATGAATTAGGCATGACGATGACCGTTTTCGGTACAGATACTTACACCATGGGTTCCGATGGCTCTTATAAATTCATCAATGAGTATTCTTCTCAGTTTGATCCTCGCACCAATTATGTGCGCGATCTCTGGAACGGTTTATATGTGGGCATCAATACCTGTAATGCTGTTATTGATCGAGCAAATAATATAGAGGGGATAACCGAAGAGCAACGTAATATACGGGTAAGCGAAGCACGGTTTCTGCGTGCCTATTATTATTTTACGCTAGTGCAGCAATTTGGCGCAGTACATCTAAGCACTGCAGAAACAAAAGAGCCAACAACACAAGCCTCACGCGCAGACATTACGGCTATTTATCAAGTTATTGAAGATGATCTGCGTACCGCTGTGCAGTACTTACCTGCCACCCAAACAGACTACGGGCGAGCAACCAAGCCCGCGGCCGAACATCTGTTGGCGAGGGTCTTGCTTACCAGGGCCACTTCCACCGCTGCGAAAGACAGCGACTATACCGATGCCGCTGTTTTGGCCGAAGGCGTTATAAACAACTACAGCTTTCGTTTATTAGATGATTTCGCTTCCGTATTTGTGCAAGGTGCAGGCGAGCGCAATGACGAAGTGATCTGGGCCGTTCAGTACACTAAAAATGCCCTTACAAATGGAGCCGACGCAGAAGCCGATGGTACCGGAAACTCAGCCCACCGTTATTTTCTGATGGAATATGATGTACAGCCCGGTATGAACCGAAACTTGGCAGATGGACAACCCTGGAAACGTTTCATGCCTACCAATTACACTCTTAATACACTCTTTGCCGATCGCGTAAACGACACCCGCTACAAAAAGAGCTTTAAAGATGTATTTTATTGCAGTAAACCAGGAACTTACAACGTAAATGGAAAGCAGGTTACCTATGCCTTGGGAGATACTGCCATATGGTTGCCAGGCTATAAATTAGCACCAGCTGAAAAAGCAGCCAAAAACTTCTTAGTGATTGAGCCTGAAGGCTATACCAAAAAGTTATATCCATCACTCACGAAGTTCTTGGATCCTGAGCGGCCAGACATCAATTACGAGTTTGGCTCAAGAGATTTTCTCGCATTCAGATTAGCAGAGACCTGCCTCATCGCAGCAGAAGCCTTTATGTACAGTGGGCAGTTAGACAAGGCTGTTACCTATATCAATATGGTGCGTGCACGTGCCGCTTATAGTGGTTTAGATGAAGCAAGCGATGCTGCACATCGTCAGGCGATGCTTATTACGTCAGCAGATCTGAATATAGATTTTATCCTGGAAGAACGTGGAAGAGAATTGTTAGGAGAGCAATTTCGTTGGTATGATCTGGTACGCACCCATCAATTGGTACAACGCGTGCAGGCATATAATCCAGATGGAGGGAAAAATATTAAAGATTATCATGTACTACGCCCCATCCCACAAGATCAGATTGATCGTACAGAAGGAGGTGCCAGTAGTTTCCCTCAAAACCCAGGATATAATTAACAATAAATGCTTCGGATAACAGGTGCAGTCTTTCTTGTTTAAAACAAAAAAGACTGCACCTTCATTTGTACTTCAATCTCTAGAAAATGAATTCAGCATTTCCTTAACTATGTTATTATAAATTGACTTAAACAAAGAGCTCTATATTCAAACATCCATTTAAAGCCCATCATTCCATCCCGGGTTTTGCGAGAGATTCGGATTGAGTTGCCTTTCCTGAATAGGAACCGGATACAAATAATCTCTATTCTCATCAAATTTCTTATCGATCTTCTCATTTACCACCACATTTCCACCGCCTTCACCCTTTTCCAGCGAAATATCCGTTCCTAATTTTAAGAACTGCATACTTCCTGTTGGCTTTGTGCCTGTGTAAATCTGCACATCTGCTTTTCCATCATTGTTAAAATCATAGCTTCCAAGTCCCGGAAAATACATGCCTTTAAATTGTTTTGTTAGCAGATGCCCTTCCTTCCATCGCATTAAATCGTCCCAGCGGAAGGATTCCATCACCAGTTCAATTCGTCTTTCACGTCTTATTTCCAAGATAACACCTTTGTTAGCACCGTTTACCTGTAGGTACTGTGCCGCCAGGTAAGTATCCGGATTCACATTAGCGGCTGTTAAGCTTAACGCAGGCATCTCAACCCTTTCCCTTAGTTTATTGATCGATATATCCAGATCCGCCTGCGCAATATCTCCCAACTCAGCCTTCGCTTCCGCGTAGTTCAGCAACACTTCACCCAGCCTAAATACCGGCATATCATTTTCAGAGCGGTTATACGAATCATATTTCACATCCCCCACAAACTTGATCACCTGATAACCTGTCATACTTGCACCAAATTGCGGCACCTCCTCCGAGGCCCCTCCAATACGCTGATAACCCGGTGTACGAATGGTTTGCGAGAGGCGTGGATCTCTGTTTTGCACCTCCTGGTAAAATTGCATCGTTTCATAGCCCGCTTTATCCGTAAAACGCGAACCGTCTTTCATGAGGTAACTATTTACCAATTGCTTTTCAAGGCCTGGCCTACCATAAGAAGAAGTAATCGTATAATAGTTTACATTGTGCCATATCTGTAGTGCATCACTAAAGCGCCGAGTTAAAATCACTTCATTTTCATCCGAATTCACCGCCGCAAACAGTTCCAGATAAGACTTATCAGGTGTCGTCTTGAATAAAACATAAGGTCCTTCCGCCATCAGTCTTCCTGCTGCTGAAGCCGCCTCCTCCAGAAAGCGCTCGTAATCTGGCAGGGCAAACTCCGTATGATATTTCCTGAAGGTACCTTCGAACAGGGCAATGCGCGATTTAAGTGCCAAGGCCGTCCACTTATTCACCTTTTCGACCGATTTCCCTGTAGGCAGGTTTGCAATAGCATAATCGATATCGGCCATAATCGAATCCATTACCACCGTACGGGAATCCCGAGACTGGGTCAAGGCAGCCTCATCACCCTCTTCAATTACCTTCGAATACCAGGGCACATCGCCAAAACGTCTTACCTTATTAAAATAGAACCAGGCCCTAAAAAAGCGGGCGATGCCCACATACGGTTTCGCCTTTTCTTCCGGCACCGTTCTATTATAATTAGCCATGAAATAATTAATCTTGCGTAGCTCACTCCAGTCCCATCCACCACCGGAAACAGGTATCGTACGCGTTCCTCTTATTTCATCGCTCAAACTTTGTTTCACCACATTGTCAATGTCCTCATTATATACCCCTTCAGCAGAAGGTAACACATTGTAAAAGGAGTTTGTATACAATTCAAGATCCTTTTCCGTTCTGAAAAAAGCATCCGGAGAGATGTCCGACTCAGGCTGTCTATCCAAAAAGTCTTTCTTGCAAGCGCTGAGAAAAAGTATACCCAATAAGATCCCTATATAATAAGCTTTCATTTTTTTTATTTTTAATAAATCCTTCATCGATTTGTATGCACAGGTTTTAATGCTTATTTTAACTAAGTTTTTCATCTTCTTTATTATTAAAATGTAACATCAAGCCCCAAAGAGAATGTCCGTGTAAACGGGTATGTCCGTCCATTGACATCGCCGGTTAATTCACCCGAAGCCTGCTCGGGGTCGATATAATCAGAGCGCAGCTTAGTGGCAGTCCACAGGTTCTCCCCGCTCACAAAAATTCTTGCCCTCGTTAATTTGGCTTTAGCGATCCACTGTGCCGGCAAGGAATATCCTATCGTTAAGTTTTTAAGGCGGATATAAGCCAGGTCTTGTAAATAGCGGTTATTCTTTACATTCAGCGCACCCCGGTCATTAAGTGCATCGTAACCTCTCAGCAAAGGGAAATAGGCATTTGGGTTTTCCGGTGTCCAAATATCATCCGTAAAATCTTTGGGAATAAAGGAATAGTAAGGCCTCGAATAAGGACCCCAAAACTTATCGGCATTATTACCAGGGTACCAATCCTGTTTTCCAATACCCTGAAAAAATACCGACACATCAAAGCCCGCCCAATTTGCTCCAAGGTTGATTCCAAAACGATAGCGCGGCAACAGATTACCGATACGTTCCTGATCACCGGGATCATTCAATGTATTTTTCCCATTGTTCACCACACCATCGCCGTTTACATCTATAAACTTCACATCGCCCGCCTGTAAATTCTTCCAATCGCCCGGTGCACTTAAGCGCTGCTGGTTTACGTAATCCTGGTTAACAATCTTTTGATAATCTATCGCCTCTTGGTTTGATTGGAACAAACCGGCAACGCGGTAACCCCATATCTCTCCCAACTCCTGTCCTACATAATAATTACTCAACAGGTTACTGGGGTTATCAAAACGCGTAATTTCCGCTTTCGTATCCGAAAGCGCTAAGCCAATGTTATAGCCAAAAGGCTTCCCCCCCACTTGTTTTCGATCCTGCCAGCTCACCGACAGCTCCCAACCCGTATTACGCAAATCGCCCGCATTTTGCTTAGGAGTAGCGGCTCCGTAGACGGCTGGCAGTGTTTTACCCGGTATTAACATATCCAGCGTATTACGTACATACCAATCAAAAGTGGTAGATAGACGATTTTTGAATGCACTGATATCAACACCAAAGTTGGTTGTCTCCGCCCGTTCCCAGGTAAGAAATGGCGATATTGGAACAGGAGACGATAAATACTGCATCCGCTTTCCATTCGAAATGACAGATAAATTCCCCCGCGATAAAAGTGGAATGTAACCATATACCGCAGCCTCTTGCTGGTTACCCAGCGAGCCATAAGAAGCACGCAATTTAAACTCATTAATTACGGAATGAATAGGCTCGAAAAACGATTCCTCACTTAGGCGCCATCCTCCCGAAATGGAGGGAAAGAAGCCAAAACGTTGCCCATCAGGAAAACGGGAGGTACCATCATAACGGCCATTCAGTTCCAGTAAATACTTACCTTTATAATCGTAGTTTAAGCGACCAAAAAAACCTTGTAAGGCCCAGGTGTTGGCATTACCAGAAACATCCATATCGCCCGTCCCCAGGTTAAGATCGTTCAGATCATCCGAAATGAGGTCTTTACGTTGTGCATACAAACGTTTATAGCTCTGCAGTTCCTGATTATACCCGGCAGTTAATTTGAGATGATGTTCGCCAAACGTTTCCTGGTAATCAGCAAAGGCATTTAGTACATGATAATCTGTACGATAATCAATCTCTGTAAGCTGGTCATTGCCTAAGTAATCAATTACGCCCGGATAAACCGACCATGGTGCCTGTGTTCTTCTACTAAACCAGTAAGTTGGATTAAAGGTGTAAGCATAATTGCCGGTAATATGCAGTTTATCCGACAAGGTAAAAACCGTACTGAAATTATTTACCAGTTCATACTCTTTTTCACCATTTTTCGACTTTCCGTGCAGCAAGTCGGCAAATACACCATCACCTACCGTATAGTTATTTAATTCGGTTCGATAGGTAGCCGTTCCATCCGGATTCATTGGCACGTAAGACGGTAGAGCATGTACGGTAATGGAAACAAAGTTCGAGTTATCTTTGTCGGGATCCACATTATTCTGCCAACCGGGATAGGTATAGTTTGCGTAATTAAACTGTGTATTATTCGTAATCGTTAACCATTTCGTTACCTCGGCCGATATTTTAGCCCTTAAATTATATTTGCGAAACTTATCCTGCTGGAGTCGCATGATTCCATTTTTTTCATACATACGCCCCGACACTAGAAAGTCGACCTTTTCATTCCCGCCGGTAAAGCTTAGCGAATGCTCCATCGATGTTTGCGTATCCCTGAACATCTCTTTCCACCAATCGGTATTGCCATAATAAACGTATTGTTCGCGACCCTTTCGGTTATCGATCACTACACTCGGCAAGCTCTTATCCGTTTTACGTTTTAACAGCTCGGCATAATCTTCATCCGTATAACCTGTATAGCTATTGCCGGTAGCCCTTCTAAAAGCTTCATCGTTCAACACGGCCGCATCATAGCCATCTGTAATGAAATCCGTTCGCACGGTTAAGTCCGACCAGCCAAAATTATTGCCATAATTCACGTTTATTTTTCCAGCACGCGCCCTTTTGGTGGTAACCAACATCACACCAAAAGCGCCGCGTGCACCATAGATAGCTGCTGCCGAGGCATCCTTTAGCACCGATACCGTTTCCACATCCCGCGGGTTAATGCTATTCAGATCTCCCGGCACCCCATCAATTAAAATCAGCGGTGAAGCATTTTTACTGTTGATGGAGGCATAACCTCTAATGTTTACCACTCCCTCGGCGCCGGGCCTACCATTGTTAAAATTGATGTTCAAGTTCGGTATCACCCCCTGTAAACCCTGGGTTACGTTAGCAATCGGACGATCATTGAGTGCCTTTGAATCTATTTGACTAACTGCTCCCGTCAGGTTTACCTTTTTCTGCGTTCCGTAACCCACTACCACTACCTCATCCAAATCAGAACCGGAAGGCTCCATACTAACCGAGTGGTTTTGCTGCTCGCCCGCACGAAGCATAACATTAGCAACCTCCCTTTTTGCAAAACCGATATAAGAAAAGGTTAGTCTGTAAGCGCCTTCGGGCAAATTGCTCAGTGCATACTTTCCGGTAGCATCCGTTGCAACGGTTCTACTCAGTTTCGCCTGTACATTCGTAGCAATAACGGAAACCCCTGGAAGCGGTTCCCCGGTATTGTCTTTTACGATACCATGAATAATGGAAACGCCTGTTTGTGCATTAGATTGATAAAAAATAAGCATAAAAACAAGCCATAAGTTACTAGTTACAATTGAGTTAATTGTTCTTTTCATAATCATAAATTTGGGTTCAAAGATGCATTAAACGAGAGAATTGCAGATTAGACAACTATTACATTTTTATTATCAAAACCTACAAAAACCACAAAATATTGACATGAAAATAATATATTATTAACAAACAAATAAAATGATTGCAAAATTATCATTTGACAATTAGCGGTTTATTAAGCAAAAAAGAGTGAAAAAAGCCAGTTTTCCTTCATGCAATCGGTTGCATATAAAGGTTTTTAACCGCAAAGAAAAACATGCATAATCACGCATGCTTGTAACATTAATTTAACATGTTTTTCTTTTTCCCTTGAGTGGCTGTTGCACTACCTATTTCTTTTGAGTTTCAGGAATTGGGATTTTGATGAATATTTATTTAGTATTTTTTGACATTGTAGTAAGTTAGCAAAGTTGCCAGTTGAGGCGGGGAAGAGATGTTCAGAACTGATAGAAACGAACTGTGAAAGCCTTTGTTTCAACAGCGTTATTCTTTGCCGGTTATCAACGTTTTTTTCGGCTAAATCTGAGCATTTTTTTGAGATTGTAAGCAATGGCAGCCATTGTTACACATTTATTTGCCAGTGCAAGCCCTTTGGTATTAACCTTTTTCGTACCCAAATAATTGACCAGGGCGCCGATGACAGGCTCCACCGTACTCTGCCTTTTCTTCATCAATATTTTGGCTTTCTTTGTCTGCATGCGAAGGTGCATCTCACTATAGTAGGACTTGTCTATGGTTGCCTTTATGGAGGCACCCTTATTTTCCCTATAGGCTGGACACTTTTCTTTTAAAGCGCATTCTCTACATTCCCTGACACCGATACGGTATTCCCTGTTGAAAGAGCGTTGGTTTTTAAAAGTCCCCACATAGCTCAGCTGTTTGCCGCTCCCACAGGTGTAAAAATCTCCCTGTTGATTATACGAAAAACCTTCCCTTTCATACATAAAATGGGGCCTATTGGGTATGTATCCTTTGATACTGTTCTTTTCCAGTGCTTTAAGAGCTTCACCACTGCTATACCCCGTATCTGCTATAAGTTCCTCCATATCTAAGCCATATTCTTTCAGATTAGTTACAAGCCTGTGGCAAAAGAATGGGAAGACATTGGCTGTTACTTTTATCGGCCATAAAGGCCTGTATATGGGTAATCATATGGGATGCTGTACCCACGCTTACCTGTCCCAGGTAATTCAGGGTCATGGCCTTTCCTGTTTTTACCGACATCTTTGCATCGGGGTCGGAAGGACTGATATGCGTATCGTTATGAGGGTTCTTTTTGGGCTTCAGCAAAGGGTACTGCCGACCTTTTGTTTTTTCCATTTTCACGGTACGGGGAGATGGCGTTTCTTCGTTATCCTTTAATTCCTGTGTATAGTTCCCCGCGTCTTCGAGTATATCCCTGCTAACCATACTGTCAAGCGAAGCATTGACTACGTCCGTTAGAAGAAAAAAAACATTACCACACCAGTGGAGGAAGTTTTCAAAAAGTTCATAATTATTATTCCCTACAATTTTATTATAGGGAAAGGTTCTACCTTGGTTTTGTAAATCACAGTCAAACCCCGGGCTATAATCGGGATGGTTAAACTTTAAAAAATACATTATGAAAACAATGGAAATGGAAAATTTTGGCGTTCAAGAACTGAGCTTAACAGAAATGGAAGAAAACACTGGTGGTTTATTCCCTTTAGTAATAGGTGGTGTAGTGATCACCGCTAAAGCCGCTGCTTGGATTGGAGCGGGTGCAGCTGCTGCCGGTATTTTTGGAGCAGGTGCCTATGTAGGTTACAGATCAGCCGCAGAATAATAATTATTTTGTTTAATCGTTAATAAAGTAGTAAATTTAACATGGAAGTACTAACATTGGATTTAAACAAGATGGGCTTAACAGAACTTTCTACGGAAGAACGTGAAGAAGTTCTAGGAGGATTACATCCCTTCCTTATTATAGAAGGAGCCGCCGCGGCTGGTGTAGCCATTTACGAAGCAGGCAAAGCCACCGGTGAGTTCATTTATTATGTAACACACTAATAGCTATTAATTATGGAAAAGTATGCATATTTATTAGAAAACAAGTTTGTCAAAATTGCTTTAGTAGGCCTTTCTATCTATTTTATTTTTAGACTGGGCAAAAGCTTTGGAG
>DATMSZ010000507.1:0-18450 GCA_035565175.1 Pseudosphingobacterium sp. | reverse complement strand
ACGTTTCGCTTCCTGTTCTTTTATCCGTCTAACTAAATAATCGGGATATCCTTCTATAATTTGCTTCTCAATCATGATGCTCATTTTTTCTTTGTCAATATTTTATAAGCATCAATACTCTCTTTGATGGCCGTAACCCTTTTACTTAGTTCCTGCTGTAATTCTTCGTCATTTACCAGCCGGGCAGCTTTGTTAGATGCTGTTAATTCTTCTATCTCCTTTATCTTTTCATCAAGATGGTTCAAAAATTTAAGCGTTATTCCGCTATTACTAATGTTTAATTCTTGCAATTTGGGAAGTGCTATTATTAGTATGACAAATATAGAAGCGAGAAGAAAATAAGAATAGGTAGAATCTTTTTGGAAAAAGTCGCCGCCTTCGGCATCCTTCTTTTTGGCAGTAATAGTCAGCTCTTTGCTGCTACTGATCGTCTTGGTTTTTTGCTCTTTATTTAGTAACGTATCTAATTTTTCCACTTTACTATAAGTAGAATCGGTAGTTATCAACGGTAATGCTTCTTTACCATGCCTAAATGGTGTACTCACAAATATGGCATAAACAAAGATAAATAGTGGAAATACCAATAGAAAATAATAGCCTTTTTCCATGACAATGATTTTTTATCACCTACTGTGATTAAACAGCTGATAGTAACCTTTTAAGTCCTCTTTTTTAGCACTAATCGTTCATCACTTATTTCCCTAACGATATATTGCTCTTGGTTTTCCTGATCAAAAGTCAAGATCAGTTTGTCCTCTTTCACTTGCCAAAAACCAACAGTAGATTCTGGTGCATCCCCTCTCCCTGGAAATGTGTTTACGAGCTTCCCTTCTGCATCTAGAGCAATTTTATCCCTACCCCTCGATCTCGGCATGACAAAACCTTCAGGGCGATACACCCTTTCTTCGTCTGTATCTTCTTCGAAGGAATGAATCCACTTACGAACTATTGCCGATGTATATCGATCATTCATTTTCAATAACTGGTATGTTACGCAGTAAAGATGCTCTCGGACCTAAAAGAGTAGCTTTCATACGATATGCCTGTCCCTTCGTAAACATAAACATACTATCGTCATCCACATAATCCATATAGTTCATAAACATATCGCCATGCGGCGCATTGGCACAGGAAACCGTTGGAAAAGTGGGTTTATTATAATTTGGACCTAGCTGGTTTGGTGTATCTTCCACATAATCTGAATCTTCACAGGAATTGCTTCTACCATCTCCAAAAATATGCGACAGATTAAGATAATGTCCTACCTCATGAGTAGTTGTTCTACCAAGGTTAAAAGGTGCTTCAGCGGTGCCTACAGTACCAAATGCTCGATAATCAATCACAACTCCATCCGTTTCTGGCGGGCCACCGGGAAATTGAGCATAGCCTAGTAGCGAATTCTCTAAATTACACACCCAAATATTAAGATAACTTTCTGTAGGCCAAGGATCTTTACCACCTCTATTGCTACTCTTAATGGTATTGTCTGGACTAAACTGAAGTAAATTGGTAGCTGTTCTCGTAATACCATCAGGGGCAAGCTCAAAAGTAATAAATGTATCTGCCGCCACATCGTTCCACACAGCCGGCACTTGATCTTTGTCTTTATTCGTTCTTCTAAAATCGTTATTTAACACTTCTAATTGGCTGAAGATTTGTTCATCAGAAATATTCTCTATCGCCTCATGATAAACAACGTGTACGACCACATAAATTTTAACAGGATCGACAAATCGCAATGATTCTCTGCCAGTTAAGATTGTGCTAATATCACTTTCAATCTTAGCTTGGGCCCTTCTATATGCAGGAAATATGTCTGCCTGATGATTAAACACCTCCATTGTGGCACAATACCTTTTTTTTCTGATGGGTTCCATGATTAATCTATATTAAGAGTACGAAGAAAAGTCTTATCCAGCAATCAAAGCTGTCGGCAACTAACACATAAAAGATTTATAATATGAAGTTACTCGTTTTTATTTTAATATTCAACTTCAATTTTTAAATAGCATCACCAAAATTTAATGTGCTACACAAAAAAGGAAAATCTATAAATGGGTTTCTATTTCCCTGCATTAAAAAGATTTCGCGATTGCGGTGTTTTTCGTAAAGTGAAACAGGTTCTTTAAGTGCCCATTCCTTCAGCATATCCACGTCATGTTGCTGATAAACGTGAATTGTCTTCGGATATCGCACAAAAAAGTATAGCACCGCCCGTGCTACCACTCCTTTATTTCTTTCCGGTTCAAATAACTTGTTCTCCATGTTTCCGCATTCATTCCTGATTTTTTCCGCCGGTTCAAGGGGGCTCGGCTCATAGTGCTCAAAATCGAAATACGGATAATTATTTCGAAAACTATTGCATCCTGACTCACAGGCAAAAAGGTGATGCAGATCTCCTCTCATTGGCTCCTGCTTGTTAAACCACGATTGGCAGACGACGTGTTCACAGTTATATGGAAATACGGCTTCCAATTTATCCACCTCTAAATTGTAAGCCTCCCGATTCATCACCTTTCCCCTTTTCTCTATCTCAATAAATTTCAACTTCCTTTCTACATCTACCTTTTCGTCAGCCAACATTAATTCTTGGGCAGTAAATTCTTTGCCCGAATAAATACTTCTGAGTAAGCCATCTGGGTAAAGATCGACTTTAGGGTATACATATTTAGACGGATTATAGTTATGGTGTGAGCTATGAGTGTCCTTCAGTAATTGGTGCAATGCATTTAACCTTACATTTTCGATTGCCTTGATATTTTGGTAATAATGTTCTATATCTTGAAGATCCTTCGATTCAGGATAGTATATTGCTGCATCTGCTTCAGAACGGCTCACCCCCATCGATTTTTCGATGACTTCCACATCGGAGATGGGTGTAAAATGATCTATTAAAAAGGGAAATTCAATTGCCGCTTTTGTTGTAATATCATATATAATACTGCTCACTCTCACTCCTTCGTTTTCTACCCAATCTATTTGTAACTCGCCCTGCGATTTATCCCACGGAAGGCCATCAATATTTAATATCTGTCCGTTAGGATCGTATTTAGGAATGCCCGCATGATGTAAGGCCACCACTTCCCACTTATCGTTAAATACAGGTGCGCCGGAGGTACCTTGTTTTGTATCGGTTATGTAGCGAATAAATTTAGGCATATCTAAATTCGTTACCTGATTTTCTCTCAGAGCCACCTTTTTCATTTTTCCATCTGGGTGCTGAATGATGGACACATAATTGCCCTCTTTGGTTTTACCAAGATTAGGATTTAGCTTTAAAAATGCAAATTCGTGTATATTATTCAAGCCGTCCACAGAAATGGGTTCTACCGCTACAATAGTATAATCTAACTCTTCATTGGTGTAAAACAACTGTTCGCAATTAAATTTAAAATATTTCACCTGCTTAGGAAGTTGTTAGATCCTTTTTCATAATCAAATGCTGCATAGGAAAGCGTCCCATAATTCAGGTCGGGCAACACATGATTATTCGTAATGACAATAAAGGGAGCTATCAAGAAACCCGTTCCAAAACCCTCTTCTCCCTCTGGCGAGGCAATGGTAATGCGGCAAACCGATTTACCTGCTATCATTCCCATTTCTAAATAACTCACATCCAATATGTCATCTCCTTTTATGACACGTTCACGTAATAATCTGTCATTGATAAATTGGTCTAACGTAAGATCATTTTGTTGAAGGTATCGATTCATTTGACGTGGGACAACCTTGCTCTCGGTACTTATTTTGGTATGCGGTAACAACCTTTCTCCAAGTACTGTTTTGCTTCCGGATCTTTGCTTGGCCAATTCAATCTGCTTCATAAATTGCATCGATATTTTCATGGAGATCTTATATTTTTTTGATAATTAATTCTGAAAGCTCTTAAGCAATCATTATTCCGACGAATTCGTTCAATAATAACAGCTGCCTACTTCGCTTTGTTAGCTATTGATATCGAATCTCGGATATTAATATTAGCTCAATGTTAGCATTGTTATAAGTTTAAAAGCAGCTCGCAAATGATGTTCAAAATATAAAATAAAAAACACTACTAAACAGGTAGATTTTATATATTTGCTAAGGACTTTAATCCTGTAAGCTAAAAGTTGATTATATGAAACATTTAAAACGGAAGATGATCAGCGCCATCGTTTTTAGTCTGTTTTTTCCTGCTTGGCTTTTTGCTCAGGAAAAACCTAATATCATTGTTATACTTGCAGATGATTTAGGCTATTCAGATATAGGATGCTATGGCAGCGAGATTCCTACACCGAATTTAGACGCACTAGCCAAAAACGGAGTTCGTTTCACCCAATTTTACAATACAGCAAGATGTTGTCCCTCCCGTGCCACACTTCTTACCGGATTATACAGCCACCAAGCGGGTATCGGCCATATGGTTAAAGATCAAGGAAGTGATCACGAAGCCTATCGGGGACAATTGAATAACAGATCAGTAACCATAGCAGAGGTTCTCAAAAATGCCGGTTACTTTACAGCGATGACCGGTAAATGGCACGTTGGTTTCGAGCATGGCGTTACACCTGTAAGTCGAGGATTTGACAGATCTCTGGCTGCACCAGCAGGTGGCTTTTACCATGCAGACAAAAGATCGCGCTTATTTTTAGATGGACGGGAGTTGGATGTTAACAATGCCCCTGAGATTCCGAAAAATTGGTACAGCACAGATTTGTGGACCGACTATGGCTTGAAATTCATCGATGAAGCATTGACAGAAAAAAAACCCTTTCTGCTTTATCTGGCCCACAACGCTCCGCATTTTCCTGTGCAGGCACCCGAAGAAGAAATTGCTCAATTTAGAGGGAAATATTTACGCGGTTGGGATGAGGTTAGGCAAGCGAGGTATAAAAAACAACTTGCCTTAGGTTTAATTGATTCCTCTATGAAACTCGCTCCCAATAATCCGATCATTTATAACTGGGATACTTTAAATGACACAAAGAAAAAGCAGTATGATGACATGATGGCGATTTATGCGGCCGTTATCAACCATCTTGATAAAAGTGTAGGAATCCTCGTAGATGGTCTAAAAAAGCGCGGAGTTTTTGAGAATACGGTCATTCTCTTTGTCTCCGATAATGGAGGCAACGCTGAGCCAGGAATAGACGGCCGTTATGAGGGCGATCAACCCGGACAAGTATTCTCAAATGTCTTTATTGGACAAGGTTGGGCCCAGGCAGCCTGTACTCCCTTCTGGATGTACAAACATCATACTCATGAGGGCGGTATCTCCTCCCCTGCAATTGTGAGCTGGCCAGCAGGTATCCCGAAAGAAAGAAATGGAGCTTTTGAAAAACAACCTGCTCATTTGATCGACGTACTACCAACACTCGTTGATTTATCAAAAGCCACTTATCCCACTGAATATAAGGGCAACAAAATCCAGTCAATAGAAGGCGTCAGTCTTACGCCTACTTTTACTGGAAAGTCGATAAACCGTAAATATCCTATCTTTTGGGAGCACGAAGGCAATAAAGCCATACGGGAAGGCAAATGGAAACTTGTTGCGGAGCGGTCCGAAAAATGGCAACTATATGATCTTGAAACGGATCGTACTGAATTACATGATCTTTCTATTCAGTACCCCACTATCGCTGCCGATTTGGAGGCGAAATATAATGAATGGTATAAAAGAGTACATGCAGAACCCTTCGATAAACCACTTAATAAATGGTTTTATGATTATACTAAAGTAAAATCAAATTCACGAATTTCACGAGTAAATAAGTAGCTCTCCTGATGGCAAAATTATTCCAATCGCATTCCATATTTTTCTCTGTATTCCTTAGGAGTGAGCCCGGTAAATAATTTAAAGAGATTACGAAAGTTTTTTATATCATTGTATCCAGCCGACATCATGATGTCTAATATGCTTCTATCTGTTGTTTCCAATAATTGTTTGGCAGCCTCAATCTTTGTCTTTTGCAAGTAACGTATAGGCGTGATACCAGTGGCAGCTTTAAAACGACGGATCATATTTCTTCTACTGGAAGGCACTTCATCGAGCGCCTCTTCCACATTTTTGATTTCGTTAAATCGCCGATTAATAGTCGTTTGCACGGCCCGTACCAGCTTATCTTCGCAGGATAATGAGGGTTTGAACTGCTCAAAATATAACTGGTTATTGCGGTCCATATCGATAGCGAAGGTTTTCGCAATCTGTACAGCAAGGGCTCTACCACAATATTGCTGTATCAACAATAGTTTCATATGGAAACTGCTCGTTGCACCGCCGCTCGTATAAATATTTTCGCTTTGCGTAATAATGGCATGTGGTTGCAGTTTTACATTAGGAAAAACTTGAGCAAATTTATCAGCGGCTTCTACATGTGTAGTAGCTTCCTTACCATCAAGTAAACCGCTCGCTGCCAATAAAAAGGATCCCGTACATAAACTAATCAGCGTCACGCCCTTTTTATATTGATTTACTAAAAAAGGAATATAAGATGCATTATCGTTAATTGTTTGCAACATATCTTCCGACCGAAATGCGGGGACAAAAATTAAATCATTTTTTTCCGGCCTATCTGAAAGAGATGAATAACTGTATCGTTTAAAATTATCAGGTAAGGTCACTTCCTTTTCAGTACCGATAAGATGAATATCAAAAAGTCGTTCTTTGCCTTCTTGCTGAAGGAATGTATTGGCCGTTTCAAACACATCAACAATTGCTGCTACACTAAGTAGGCGGTGATGTTTAGTTAGAAGGATGTACAATTTCATGAAATTGTTTTTTTTAAAATTACAAAAATGTCTCAAATGCACCCGTAAAAAGACATAACGTGCCATCACAATTGCAATTGCTTTAGGATACCTTTGTATAGCTAATAAAGATAGGTTGATTTTTTACAAAAATTTAAACAAAATAATTGCTAAAAATTATTAATCTTAAGACTATGAAAAGAGACGTTATCTGCTGGTTTGAAATCTATGTAAAGGACATAGAAAGAGCCAAAAAATTCTACCAGGCCGTTTTAGGTATTCAATTTACAGATGCTTCAGGAGCTCCTGGCGAAGCACCGGAGAACATGAAAATGTCTTTCTTCTCAACACCTGAAGAACAGATGGATGGTGTAAGCGGCGCCCTGATTGAAATGCCAGGCACAAAGGAAGGTGATAGCGCATGCGTAAATACAATAGTTTATTTTCCATGTAAAGATTGCAGTGTCGAGCAAAGCCGCGTTGAAGCTGCCGGCGGTAAAGTTCAGCAGGCAAAATTTTCAATTGGCGAATATGGCTTTTGTGCTACCTGTGCAGATACTGAGGGCAACCTCTTTGGCCTATACTCGATGGAATAACAAATGAACAGGAATACCTAACATACATAGTAAATAATTATCAAGATGAAACTCAATCCTTATTTAAATTTCGACGGTAACGCTGAAGAAGCATTCAAATTCTATCAGTCTGTATTTGGTGGTGAATTATTTATTCAAAAAATGAGCGAAGCTCCAGGTACAGAGAACCTTCCGGAAAACGAAAAAAACTTGGCAATGCATGTGGCCATTCCGATAGGTGACGGACAATTCTTAATGGCCTCAGATTGTTTGAAGTCAGCTGGACACAAACTGAATGTAGGAAACAATAATTATATTTCTGTTACGCCTGACAGTCGCGAAGAAGCCGATCGAATCTTTAATGGTTTATCGGTCGGTGGAAAGATTGAAATGCCACTTGAAGACATGTTTTGGGGGGATTATTTTGGTTCTTTTGAAGATAAATTCGGCGTTCGCTGGATGATCAATTATAGCACAGAAAAAAAATAAATCAGCACACTAACAGAGATCAAAAAAGGGAGGACTTAATTTTGTACCTCCCCTTTTTAAGAGCATTTATAAAGTGCTTTTCTTTATGTCTGACAAACAGAAAAACACTTAGCAACAAAGCCATCTAGGTAAAAATCCTATTTGTGCTTGATCCAATGTCTTAATTAATATTTACCATTCATCATTGTACCGCCACCAGTTTAATATAGTCTTGACTAAGCTCATAACCCGAACTGCTGGTATTTTTACCAGTTACCTCGAATTTAAAATTTCGGGCACCATCCCAGAGTGTGACATTATTGGCAACCAATAACTCTTTATATTCCACATTAGCGCTATACTGATCGAACATAGCACCCTTTGCAACACCTCCTTCATATAATTGACATTGCCCGCGATTTGGTCCAGCCAGATATCTTAGATAGACATTATAATTAGTTTGTCCACCCGTATGGTTGATGGTATATGTTATAAAGTCACCTATCCCATCGGCGGGGAGCCTAACCCATGCACCGCCACTAGCGTTGATGTCATTAACTTGTGCATATGAAGCACCATTTGACCACTTGCTTAGACTTTCAGCTTCTTTTGGAGTACCGCTTCCAGAGACAAACTCTATCCAATTTACATTATAGCCAATGCCTGCAAATTCCAATCGAAGTATTTTATTACTCCCGCCATTAATGTTCACATTCGTTAATGTAAAGTTTTGATAAGTATCCCATCCACCTGTATTAGTAGGTGTAAGTGTTCCCAAGGTTACACCGTCCAACTTCACAGTAACACTTCTCCCTGGCGTCGCGTCACCACAGGCCACACGAAGGTTGATATTATAGGTACCTGAATTGATAGTTGATATTGTATATTCCAACCATTCTCCCGGATTGATATAGCCTATTGTATGGCCACCTCCGTCATCCGTGGTAGTACCAATATCTACAGGCGTACTACGATATACCCCACCCTGATTATCATAAGTGGTTTCATGAAAGGACACATCTTGGCCGCCATTGTCAAAATTTTCCGCTTGAATTTTTCCCGGAATAGTTTGGCTAACAAAGGCTGTCTGTGGCCCGGGATTAAAGCCACCTGCCTGATTATGATTTTGCTTTTCAAAAAGCCAGTCGCGAATGAATTTACCTTGATTCTCTCCACTCATCAGATTCCAGTTCCAATCAAACATCTGTGGTTTCCAGTAGTTGTCAAAAATGTAATTTGCCCAACCAATATGTGGATGATTGTCCATATAGGTGCGAAATTGCTTACCCCATCCTCCTGAGGTGCCATACGTAACTCCGTCCGAATAATTAGGATCAGCATTCCAACCAAATTCGGTAATCACAATAGGAATACTATTGGCTGCATTGCCAAACTTTGAATCAAGGCTGGTGGTACTGGCCGGCTGATTAGGATAGATATGATAGACGTAAGCCATATTAGCATCATCAAAAGGGTTTGCTGCCGCTTCGTTTACCCTGGTACTCCACTGCGGCCCACCCATTAAAATTAAGTTGTTCGGTGCAACGGCGCGGATGGTATCAATTACTGGTTGTATAAAATCCTTCCACGTCGTCCAATTATCCGGATTAATGGGTTCATTATAAACTTCAAAAATAACTTGTGGATTATTAGCGTAACGGGGGGCAACATACTTCCAAAAATCCAGTACCTTTGACTGTGGAGTTCCGCCAGTACCATAGTTTGATACAAGATGAAGGTCTACAATCGCGTACTGTCCCAAAGCAATAGCTTGCTGTACAAAAGGGTCAATATGGGTAGCAAAAGCTGCTGCCGGATCACTGTAAGCCTGGTGTACACCGATCCGTACAACACGCGAAAACCAGCCTTGCGAGGTATCGGCCTGTAAGGCAAGTAACTCGCTAATGGGTTTCGTATTACATGTTCCGCATTCATCATTACTTTCATTTGGAAGAAGAGAAAACCCTCTAAGTGTAACTATATTCCCCGCTTCATCTTTGATTTGGTTACCTTCTACATGTAACCAAGGTAAGGTTGCATCGCTGGCATTAGCAAGCATCTTTTTGTTCGCATTATTCGCTAATTTTAAATCTTCTTCTGGAAGTCGTTTACAAGCTGACACCATGAACATACCTACTAGAATAAGCATGAAAAAGATTTTTTCTGTGTAATTGGGTAGTTTCATTTTTAATCTCCTTTTTTGGTTTATAATTAATATTTGATATTGGTTTTATTCGTCTTTTATCTTCCACCATTCAATTTGGCATTTGTATCGTTAATACCCGGGGTTTTGGCGAAGATTTGTATTGATATCGATCTCTTTTTGTGGTATTGGCAGTAAACCGTGATTAGCCTGCAAACGGGTTATTGGCACATCTGGGTGATTTTCCCGAATAAAACGGAGTATATATTCCATGCCCGCTCTCCGCAAGGTCCACCACCAGGACATCTCGGCGGCAAATTCATGACGCCTTTCGGTCATAATGACATCAAACGCTCCCTCTTTTGAAGATGCAGATACATCAGGCAAGATATTTGTAAAGCCATCTGCCCTATCTCTTATTTCATTCGCCACGCGCAAAGCACCAATCACATCATTATCAGCCATCACTAGAGCCTCCGCGTAATTAAGCAATACTTCTGCATACCTCATTAAAGTAATATTATTTTCACCAGCAACATGTGGACAACCACCTCCACACACATCCGGCAATCTCCAATACTTCACTACACCATACCCTGTTAATCCCCATGGCTTTGATGTGGTACCATACGTATTAATAAGATTGCCATTTTCATCTTTAACACCTGTTCTTTCGGAAATTTTAATGTCTGCACTTGGATGTTCTTCGCCGGGTCCGATAATGGAGGCCCTCCTCCTTAAGTCGCCGTCCTCGAATGAATCATAAAGTGATTTTGTACTGTTGTGTGAGCCCCAGCCCCCTGCTTCCGTAGGCATCGTAAGAACTTGCATCCAATTTAGATGATCTTCTCGGTTCCATGATTGATTAGCTTCTGCGCGGTGTTGTATTTCAAATATGGATTCTATGCCATTGCGGTTTTCCGGTTCATGAATCTGAAAATAGTTCCGCTCGAGTTGGTAGACACCTTGATCAATAACCTGTTTTAAACTTAACTTGGCCTCGCCCCATTTAGCAGGGTTGTAATTGGCAAGCCACATTTGCGTCTGTCCAAGATAGGCCAATGCAGCACCTTTCGTAGCTCTTCCCTGGTTCTCTGCGTCATAAGTCCATGGCAATACCTCTGCAGCCTCTTTCAAGTCAGTCTCAATACTTTCAAATGTTTCCTGCTCCGTATTTCTTGGAATTTTCATTTCATTACCTGCCAATTGCTCTTCTAGGATGAGTGGGACACCACCAAAATTAACCGCCAGATAATAGTAATAAATAGCCCTCAAAAATTTAGCTTCCCCTATCAGTCTATTGGCCAATTCTTCTTCAATAACATCCTTTTGAGTCATCTCCAGTATCTTAGGTATTGTTGCATTTGAACGTGCAATCCCCTTATAACAATCTCTCCAGAAACCAAACACAATATTAAAACCAGTTGGCACCTCATATAATGCATAAAATTCGTCAGCGCCCTGATTTCTTATATCCTGCGAAAAATAGTTGGCATGGTAATAAAGTCCTTTGGATAAAAAATCATTGTCTCCTGTACCTCCATGGAAAACATCATACACAGCTGCAACTGCCGCTAATGCGTCTTCAGGTTTATTAAATAGCACGTCGGTTGTTGACCCATCTAATTTTTGTTGAGAAAGAAAATCCTCTCCACATCGCACGAAGGGAAAAGGAACCAGTAGTAGTAAGATTATTTTAATTATTTTTTTCATCCCTAAATAATTAGTTCGTAAATATTTTTTCAATCGCATCCATGAATCGCTAGGTAATTTTTTATCCATCGGTCGGATGGAGCTTACCATATTCGAACTCCGAAGGGCTTCACAAACACAAATTAAACAGTTAAAATCCGTGAATAAATTCATATTCCCCTTGTGTGTTTAATCCACCTGTTGGCGGATTAAACGTGGACGCTTCATCTATAAATAAGTTCAAAATTCACTACACTTTATTCTTACTCCCCGCTTGTAATGGTTCAAATTGGTTTCAATTTCATTTAATTCCCACTATATTCTCCTTAAAATGTTATATTAAGACCGCATAAAATAATTTTTGGCAATGGATAAGAGCCTACGTCTATTCCAGTTGTCGTTATTTCATTACCAAGGGATCCGATTTCAGGATCAAGTCCTGAATAACCAGTAAATGTCATTAAGTTTTGACCACTTAAATAAATACGAGCTCGCTTAATCCGGAAGTTCTTCGTAATATGCTGGGGCAGGGTGTAGCCTATCTGGATATTTTTTAATCTTATAAACGAACCATTTTCAACAAAATAATCTGAAACTCTTCCATTTTGGTTAAAATCGTCTACAGTAGCCCGCGCCATTGCATTAGCGCTTCCTTCCCCATTCCAATGATTTTGATAATAATCTGCTGATATATTGGTAAAACCAACGCTTTTATCGTCTCCGATATTTTCTAATACATTCTTGGAATAATTTAGAATCTCATTTCCAAACGAACCATTAAAGAATACACTGAGATCAAAATTTTTATAACTGGCTTCAAAATTGATCCCCATAAAGGCATCAGGAATGGGACTACCAATAATGGTTCTGTCGAGATCGTTAACTACACCGTCGGGACCAGTGGGATTTCCTTCTTCGTCCAATGGTCCGGCAATATCTATAAACCGTCGGTCGCCGGCAACCGTTTGCCCAGATTGGAAAGCATGGTTAGCTACCTCATTTTGATTCTGAAAGATTCCATCGGCTTTCCATCCATAGAACGCACCAATCTCTCCCCCTTCTTTCGTGATGGTAAAATTATCAAATTGGCCAAATGCCGGAATTGCCAAAGTACTGGCATTAAATATAGGTCCCCCTCCTCCCAAGCTTACTACTTTATTGTTTACGGTCGTTACATTGGCATTTACGCTCCACTGAAAATCGCCTTCCATATCTTTATAGCTAAGATTAACCTCAAAACCGTTGTTTTGGATAGTTCCTGCATTGCGGAAGGCGGATGTTGCGCCTGAAGTGCTAGGCAAAGGTATATTGAGGAGTATATCTTCTGATTTTCTATTGTAATAGTCTGCTACCAATACTATCCGACCATCAAGCAACGATACGTCAAATCCTATATTACTTTGTGTCGATGTTTCCCATTTTAGATCCGGATTAGATAACCCAGCCGGTGCAATGCCCGGATTAACGGTCGCATTATTACCGAATATATAAGAGTTATTGGTAGAGCTCCAAGTAACCAGATAGGAGAATGGATTTATATCCTGATTACCAGTTTGGCCCCAGCTACCACGAAATTTAAAATCATCTAACCACTTAATTTTTGATAAAAAGGATTCTTCAGATACTTTCCAAGCTAAGGACGCTGACGGAAAGGTCCCAAATTTATTATTAGGTCCGAAATTAGAAGATCCGTCCCTTCTTATTGTTCCAGTTAATATATATTTATTGAGCCATTTATAGTTCGCTCTAGCAAAGTACGAAGCTATTGATTGCGTAACCTGTGATCCGGAGGCATTTCTGAAAACCCCATCTTGAAGATTTCTCAATTCGTTACTTACAAAATCAGAAGCATTTCCAGACAACCATCTGTAAGTCCATTCTTGGCCAGACTGGCCTACCAATAAGGTCAGGTCATGCATTTGGCCAATTTTTTTTTCATAAGTGAGCGTATTTTCTATCAGATAATCCGTACGTACATTCTGATATTGACTATAAACGGCTGTTGGATTTGAACTCCTTCCTCTATTATAGGATGGTGTAAAGCTAAATCCATTGTTTTGTATATAATCTACGCCAAGATTAACCTTATACCTAAGTCCTGGTATGATTTTCCATTCGGCAAATGTTGTATTAATGACTCTATTTACCTTATTATCCTGATCAAAAGTCTTTATACGCGCTATCGGGTTATCCATGGTATTGGGTACAGCATCCGAAAATGGCCAGTACCCGTAGTTACCGTTTTGCTCAACTCTACCGCCCGTTTCGCCAGCAGTAAACATCGGTTGTAATTCGATGACTTGTTTCAATGAACCTTCGTTCGCTGTTTCAGAATTTAATAGCTGGATTTTTTGTGATAAAGAAGCTGCCATACTGGTTCCTATATTGATCTTCATGCCTATCTTATGATCAATATTGGCCCTTATACTATATCTTTTAAAATTTGATGCCTTTACAATACCATTCTGATTAAAATAGCCAAATGATAAGGCTGATTGTGTTTGCTCATTGCCGCCCGTTAGGGATAAGTTATAGCTTTGCTGAAGTGCTTTCCTGAAAATTTCATCCTGCCAATTTATAGAAGGCAATGATCCTGGATTTCTCCAATCGTCCAAAACCACTTCACCTTCTGCATCTCCAACTTGTACTGCTAAGTCGGCAAACGCCCCTGCACCTGCCATTTCATATTCATCGGGGCTTTGCTGAACACCCCAATAGGAATCAAAATTGATAGTCGTTCCACCCGCAGTCCCTCTTTTCGTAGAAATGATAATAACACCATTGGAGGCGCGGGTGCCATAAATAGCAGTAGCAGAGGCATCTTTTAATACTTCAATAGATTCCACATCGTTGGGATTAAGATTCTGCAATGCATTTCGGGAGGTTGGAAACCCATCAATCACATACAGTGGATCGTTGTTCCCTAAGGAGCTAATCCCTCTGATCCGAACAGATACCCCTCCTCCTGGTGATCCGGAATTTTGGCTTACCTGCACACCGGAAGCCAATCCTTGCAACCCCTGATCTAGTGTAGTTACCGGTTGCTTTTCAATATCTTTTCCGTTTACGGTGGCAATAGAACCAGTAAGGTCACTTCTCTTCACTGTTCCATACCCTACTACCACCACTTCGTTCAGGTTACTTACAGATTCCCGCATGATTGCATCTAACATAGATGAATTACCTATGGATAATTCTAGCGGCTCATAGCCCACAATGGTAAACACCAGCACATCTTCTCCATCCGCTGTTACCCGGTAATTTCCTTCTTCATTTGTTATGGCTACTGCCCTAGCTCCCTTTACTTTCACAGTCACACCTTCCAACGGTATTCCGGCTTTATCGGTCACCCTACCCGTTATCTCACGCTGTAATCCGACTAAAGCTTGCAGTTTACCCGTATAAGGACCGGCTTTCCGCTCCACCAGTACACGGTTTTCCCGAATTTTGTAAGTAAGCACTTGTTCCTGAAAGCAGTAGTCTAAAATGGTTTCCAAAGGAGCATTGACCAAACGAAGGCTCACTGGTTTCGCAAGCTTTAGATCCTCTTCCAAGTAAAGAAAATGGTATCCTGTTTGCTGACGTAAGGCCGCAAACACTTTTTTCAGACTGATGTTATTGGCTTTTATTGTGGCGTTTTGCGCAAACACATGAGCGACTGCTTGTGAAACAGTGAGTACCAGGAACAAGAACGTAACCTTTAACATAATAAAAAGCCTAAATAGGACGCTATAATCAGCACCATTAAAGCATGCTAATTTTTTTTTATACATTTGCATATCAGGTTTAATTCCATTTGTTGGTTGGCAAATCAGTAAATAATTAACTTGCTTTATGACGAGTGAATCGTCAACACCAGAAGTGCCGCAAACACTTCTGGTTTTTTAGCGCGCTATTCTCGAGTAAATTTTCATTACCGCACAATCACTATTTTCTTTCCTTTTCGTTCAAACGTTAAATCTCCCAGCATACCCAGATCAGTCAAAAGTTCATCTAGTGTCGCATTCAATGGAAATGTTCCCCCAAACTGCTTTGTCGGAATACTTCCCTCCACTACTATTTTGATATCATACCATCTTGCTACACTTCTCATAACCGACACAATATCCATCCCATCAAATACGAAGTAGCCGTTTTTCCAAGCTAATGCCTGTTCAACATCAGCCTTTTCTTTAGTAATCACTTCTCGATCTGCATGTGTAATTGCTTTGTAGCCCGGTCCAAGAGAAAGTGTTTTACCATCTTTATTTACATCTACTCCGCCTTCTAACAAGGTGGTTGTTACCGCCTTATCAGAAACATAGGCTGATACGTTAAAATGTGTACCCGTTACCGCTATTTCTGTATGTCGAGCTGTGATACGGAAAGGCCGACTGCGGTCATGGGCGACTTCAAAATAAGCCTCGCCTTCGAGGCTTATCCGACGTTCACTTGAACCAAAACAAACTGGATAAGTAAGCGTACTGGCAGTGTTCAGCCATATTTTGGTACCGTCTGAAAGTTTTATTTGGAACTGTTTGCCATTGGGAACATGTATGACATTATATTTGGTTTCCATATCGGCTTGATGACTCCCTTCCCGAAGGGTTTCATATACCATTTCTCCACCTTCCTTTTTAATGACGGAAAATCCGTCAGTTTCCTGAATTATGCCACTTTTTAATTCTTCTAAATTCAGGAAAGATCCATCTGATAATGTTAGGGTGATATCCTCTGTATTATTTACAGTTGACTCATTAATAACCAAACGTTCCTTTTTAGTTTCGCTTTCATAACGACTTGACCAAAACCAAATCACGCTTAGTATCAGCATAATTGAAGCTGCTATTCCTATAGACCAATACTTCCAAATTACTTTTTGCTTACTAACAGATCGCAAACTATCAATTCCTTTCTTGATATGTATACCTGTAAGCACCTTTTCCTCTTCAGACTTCCATTCCCAATCACCCTTTATAGGATTACGCAATACCGTATTTTCCAGCTGCTTTTGCTCTTTTCGCGTGGCTGTTCCGTCCGAGTATTTCCGCAATAACGCCCTGAATGTGGCTTTATCCATTTGATGACTAATTTATAATTGGTGTTAATATAAGTAAGAGTTTATTTGTATGCCTATTGTGGTACAAGGGAGTAAAAAAAATGCGCAAATAAAGATATGTTACTGATAATCAACCTCAAAAAAACTCACAACAGGTTAATATGGATCAGCAAAAAAGTTGGAGAGACAAAGCTACATATAAATCTTATTGTCCCAGCGTATCGATGATCATTAAGATCGTAAGATAGGGAATATAGGCTTTATCCATACGGACGCGTAGGTATTTCAAAGCTCTACTGATTTGTTTCTTTACAGTTTCATCGGATATTTCCAAGCGTTCAGCAATTTCTTGATAAGAAAGATGTTCTTTTCGACTAAGTACAAACACTTCTCTCATTTTTTCAGGCAATCTCCCGATTTCTGCATCGATAAGATCGGCTAAATCCTTCAATTCAATCATCTGCTCCATACTTACGTCAGTATTAGCATAAAATTCAACCAGTCGATCCTCTACTGTTTCTTGTTTCAAGTTTTCCCGAAAGCGTTTAAAAGCTAAGTTTCGTGCCATGATAAAGAGATAGGCTTTGATTGATCTCACCTTAGCCAAACGGCTGCGTAATTCCCAAAAAGTCACAAAGGTTTCCTGTACGACATCGGCAGCCTCATCCTCTTCTGGCAAAATACGGATGACATACTTAAATAAAGAAGCCCAATACTGTTCATAGATAGCTGTAAATACTGATTCACTGCCGGCCTCTAGTTGATTTATGCATTCACGGTCTTGGATCTTGCCCATAGTGACATCTCATAAAGGTTAATTGGTTACGTTGCAAGTATACAAATTTTTGATATGATTTAAAGAATGAGTAAACGATGGCTAGATCATACACATACATCAAGCATTGTTTGATGTCAACTTCCACATGCCTATTTTCTTATTCGTTGATCAAAAAACATCCTGAATCCAAAACCCACACGCTTTAGTCACGCAATTAATATACTTGACAACAGCAAATAGGCATGTGGTCTTTTAGAACAATTATACATCACGCTTGTTTATGCTTGTATGATACTGGATCTTACACCTGCAATAGTAGAAGAACTGCAACGAAAACATTATATGTTTTTTATCGATAAAGATAACATATCGAATAAAGAACATGTGTTCACACCCGTTAAAGAGACTTTAGATCAATATGACGTAAATCAGGAACGGGATGCTGTACTCACGATGGATGATGCTGTACGATTATCTTTCGATGAGCTCAGCAGACACAAGGTGATCATGCCAGATATTGATTGAAGTTACAGAAAGTAAAAGAGTTTATCTTTAAATAATAGAGCCATGTCAGATCATATTGTAAAAGTTCTTGCGATAAAAAATATAACGCATAATGTACATGCATTCACGCTCGAGAAACCCAAAGATTTCACATACATACCCGGGCAAGCTACCGATCTTTCCATCGTAAAAGGAGCATGGCAAAAAGAGAAACGTCCGTTTACTTTTACCTCATTACAACGAGACGACACACTCGAATTCACTATCAAATCCTATACAGACCACGATGGGGTTACCAATCAGTTAACACATGTAAAACCAGGTGATGCTTTTGAAATAAGTGATGCTTGGGGTGCAATTGAATATAAAGGTGAGGGTATTTTTCTAGCTGGTGGTGCCGGTGTCACACCTTTTATTGCCATCTTTCGTGATCTGTTTGCAAAGAACCAAATAGGCGGTAATAAACTGTTCTTCTCAAATAAAACGACAAAGGATATTATTTTAAAAGATGAATTTGAAAAAATAT
>DATMSZ010000506.1:0-5971 GCA_035565175.1 Pseudosphingobacterium sp. | reverse complement strand
CTGATGGAGTCCGGTTAATTTAAATGTTGGTCTCTGAACACATTTGGAGGAACACCAACCTCCTTTTTAAATAAACGGGAGAAGTAGGTTGGATTTTCAAAGCCTAAAAGAAATGCTATTTCTGCGATGTTCTTATTGTTTTGAATCAACAGGCTTTTTGCCTCAACAATAAGGAAGAGGTGAATATGTTCAAGCGCTGTCTTTCCGGTTTCCTGCTTAAGCAGGTCACTGAGATAACGCGGAGATATATTCAGCCGGTCCGCCAAATAGCTGACGGAGGGTAATCCTTGTTCCTTCCTGGCTGCATCCTCGAAATACGAGTAAAGCAAATCTTTAAATCTTGAAGTTACCGCCCCGGTTAATTCTTTTCGGTTTATGAATTGTCTTTTGTAAAAACGCTGCGCATATTTAAGAAGGGTGTCCAGATGACTGAGCAAGATCGACTTGCTGTAAATGTCAATATTATTTCGATACTCCTTATCCATTGTTTTGACCAGATTCCAGATGATATCTTCTTCCGAAGGAGTCAGAAACAATGCCTCGTTGGCCTCGTAATCGAAATAACCATATTTTCTGATCTGATGATGTAACTCAGAGCCAGTCAGAAAGTCTTCATGAATTAGAATAATAAAGCAATCATCTTTAAGCTTTATATTTTTAAAGGTGACCGTTTGCATCGGTTTGATAAAGGTCATTTTGCCCCTGTCGTGGTCATACTTTGTATGTCCGTATAAAATTTTCCCATCTTCAAGCTGTTGAAAACTAATGATATAAAAATTACCGTTAAATATGATATCATCACCCCCGCAATCCTCTTTGTTCCCAAAGGAGATGTTGATCAGTGGGTGTTCCGGTACTTTAAGTCCAATAACCCGGCTAAAGTCACTAATATGTTCAAAATGTTTCATTTTACATTACTTTGAGATTAACGGAACCCTCGCGGTTCCGTTAATTTGGCTATTTAATTACCTTGCGCAGCAACGGAAACGTCCTGCCATTCCTCCCAGGTTTGCAAACGCTGCTGATAAACAGATTTGATCCACTGGAAACCGACCCTTCCCAGGATAAGCCTTAAGGGCGGATTCTCGGCATCCACCAGTTGAAGTACCGCAGATACGGTCGCCTCAGGTATTCCCCAATCTTCTATCTTATTGCCTTCAGCCAAATAAGCCCGAACGCCGTCATAAATAGGTAACGGCTTGCTTTCAATGCCGGAAGTTGTGGCAAAGTCGGTTCTGTAGCCGTTGGGTTCAATAACACTCACTTTGATGCCAAAGCCACTGACTTCAGCCGCCAATGAATCACTGAGAGCCTCGACAGCGAACTTGGACGCACTGTATAAGCCTAGAGTTGGAAAGGATACAATTCCCAAGGCACTGGAAACTTGAATAATATGGCCTGAGTGCTGCTCACGCATGACCGGGAGAACCGCCTGCATCATCCAGAGCGAACCGTAAACATTTGTTTCAAACTGTTGGCGAACTTCGTCCTCCTTCAATTCTTCGATCGTTCCTGTATGACCATATCCTGCGTTGTTGATCAAGACATCAATAGTGCCAAAGTGTGATTTAGCTAAATCTATCGCTTCAAAACATGCAAGTTTGTCCGTCACATCCACTTTTATAACAAGCAGATTTGCTGGAAACTGTTCACTAAGTTCGTTGAGCGCGTCCGGATTTCTGACCGCTACGATTACCTGATCGCCACGTTTTAAAAAAGCTTCAGCCCATATACGACCGAGACCACGCGATGCGCCGGTAATGAAAATTGTTTTTGCCATTATTTGATTAATTTAATTTAAAACAAATTTCTGCTTTACAGAGCGTCTCAAGTAATACAAAAGTAGTGAATGATGTAACGAATTTACGTTATTCCAGGCAAAATGCATTAATGGACTGCATCTGTCATGACCCGGCGCATCGTTCGGGCCATTTGCATGATGATCGAATATAATGTCTTCGAAAATACATCGCGATTCTCAAAATCCCTGGTCAGGCGATAAACGTGATCTGCATTTTTGTTATACCAGTCATAACTCAGGTCATAGCGTATATAGGTTAATATGCGGGTGATCCCAGAAGAGAGGAACGCTGGCAATATCCAATGAAGCCTACAAATAACATTTTTTATATCCCATCATACGCTAAAGACGATCAGCTTAAAGGTATTCCTCATTGACATGAGTATAAAGGCAGACAACATTAATATAAAGCTAAACAACATGATAACTAGGGCAACTGCATTTAACACGGAGTAGAACATCATTGGTTTTATGTCGGTCGAAATAGGGACAATGTTGATCGACTTTACTTTAAAGGCATACGATATTAAGTTGGTTCCGATCATACTTGAGTTGGGTCTGGTTGCTTTTATAATAAAGTGTACGGACTTAGTTGCAAACCCATATGACTTTAACATAGATACAAACGACTTTACCACAAACTTGTATAGCTTAACGATAAAGCCAAACAGCTTTGCATTACTTCTAATCAGGGTGGGCTTGAAGTCAACGGTCTTTATAATAAAGTCGACTGACTTAGTTGTAAACCCATATGACTTTAACATAAGTACAAACGACTTTGCGACAAACTAGTATAGCTTAACGATAAAGTCAACCAGCTTTACATTTATTCCGATCAGAATCGGTTTGAAGCCGACGGTCTTTATAATAAAGTTAATTGACAATGGAGTAAAGTCATACGGTATTACGATCATGTCGACCGACATGGGTTTAAATTGATTGCTATCGTAATAGCTGGAATGAAATCTGGCATGATTCTCCATTACGTGCCATTATCGGTAACTATATAACAAATTAAGCTCAGTTTGATGTTTATCTTGTCGATAACGGCAATGATTAAGGATTTTATTTCTTGTGTGAATACGCTTAGTGAGAAAATACATTGCCAACCCTTCGTTTGTCATGATGCTCCAATGATAGTTACTGAGAGCTATTACCGCCATTTTTTCAGAACTTTCAACATAAAGCTCACTTACACCTAGTCTTTACCCGAGGCAGAGTTTGCTCTGATCCGCCCCATAACCGATGATTTTTTAACGGTGTTGAACAAATACGAGCTTATAAAAGACTCGCAGGTAACCAATGCAGCGTTTCTTTTGTTCTCCAAAGCCGATGTGTTCCAGGCAACGATAGAGCTTGGGCGCTTTTCTACTCCTACGAGTATTATAGATGGCCTTACTGTGAGAACCGATTTGTATAGTGAAGTGAGTGAGGTATTGGACTTTATCAGAAAACATATTAACAAGAGCTATATCATTACGGGTGATCCCAGAAGAGAAGAACGTTGGCAATATCCGATGGATGCTATTCGTGAGATTGTTATCAATATGATTGTTCATAGGGATTATATGCATTATGGAGATTCTTCTGTTAAGATTTATGATGATTATATTGAGTTCTTTAACCCTGGGAAGTTGCCTGAAAATATTACCGTGGATCAGCTACTTAGTGACAATTATTCTTCGCAGGCCCGAAACAAAAAAGTAGCCTCCATGTTTAAAGAGGCCCAGCTCATAGAAAAGTATGGCTCTGGCATCAAAAGAATCAGAGAGGGGTTTGCAACTTATGGACTGTTATAGCCAGTTTTTGAGAATTTTCAACATGGATTTAGGGTATTGGTGTATGCAACTAAGACAAGTGGCACAGTAAGTGGCACAGTAAATGAGTTGCTTGAGCTAATAACGCAATATCCAGGGCAAAGAAGGCCCTTTTTTGAAGAAAAAACAAAAGCCTCCCAAAGAAGCCTACAAAGATGGTTAAATCAATTGCAGGGCGAGGGTAAGATCGAATTCAGGGGAGCTCCTAAAACAGGGGGATATTGGAAGATCGATAAGTAGTTGTTATATCCTTATAGTTTATAGAGCATACTTATCCATTCGATGCAATGCTCATCGGTATCCCAAAATGGTGTTTCCGGATAATGGATATATTGGAGCAAGTGGCCCGAGATTTTAAATGGTAGTCCAGAAGCTATCCAACCTTATAAGACCATTTTTTGTACCAATGCTGCATATACATGTGTTAACTTTTCCGATAAAGGTGCATATCGTCATTACTCATACCCCTTGATTGCATCATATAATAGCCGCCTTACCTTTAACTTGGCAAACACGGATATAGATTGTTAAAGCCTCTTCAGAAACCCGTTTTAGAAATAATTCCAAACGGTTATTTAACGAAATAATTATAAAGGCGGTTATCACAATTTAGATAACCGCCTTGCCATTCATCTTAATGCCTTTGACTATAAGCCAGAAGGGCGAAGTGGACAACCGCTTTGTGTATCATTGCGACTAAATATATAAGGAACTTTAAATATTTTGTAAATTATACGTTCCTTGCTATCGTTATTGGGATAACCTGATGCAGTAACAGTGTATTTAATCTCTACCCCGATGTAGCGTGGTATTTTCAGATCGTTGGCGTCAGCATAAGGTCTTACATTCTTATGAAAATACATGTAACCGAGGCTCTCATTTTCCCCCGTTTGATAAGGATAGAATATTCCCCATTTGTTAAAATATCTACTACCTGTGTTAGTTGTGTTATAATTGAATGACGCTAATTGCGGGCTTAAACTTTCAAAAGAATTAGCTGAATTGTCAACTGCCCCGTTATTCATCAGCGCAACTTTTATACTATCTAATTTAACAGAACTATTATTGTAAAAAATTGACTGGTATGTATTATCAAATAAATCGTCTGCCATTATAGTTCGAACGGTTGTGAATGCTCCACCATAAGGTTGATATATTTGTAAGTTACAGCTGTTATATGATCTTTGTTCTATTTCAACTGGGTTTCCTGCCATTGGAAACATAAATATTCCGATCGGATTTTTGTATAACGGTACATAGTATGAGGGAGATAACGCTGAAGTATAATTTGGATTGAACTCCACACTATATAAGTTATTTGTTGTAGTAGCTGTACCTGTGGTGTTAACAATTCCAGAATACTGTAATGTCGTTTGCGTATTAGTAGCCGATTTAGATCCACCGAAGAAAGACTTTACGAAACCAAATACGTTTTTTACTACACCAACAGCGGCAGCAACTGTTCCTATTATCGATTGGGGTGCTACTTGCGCTTCACTTTGAGTTTGGCTTGAAGGGGATGGATTAATTTTGCCGTCTAACTTATCTATAGATTCGATAAGTGAAGTCCCAGAACTTATATATTCGTATCCATTTTTTACAAAATTTGCAAAACCTGAAGCACTGTTGCCAGCTGCTCCAACGGAGGATTTAGCACTTAACTCGTTGAAGTCGCTTCCGAGATTAAAATCAGATTGGTTAGCTCCGTAAACGTTAAGCAGTAATATCTTCTTAGTAGCTTCAGCTTCATTGGCATTAAAATAATTGTATGGTCGAATATTTAGGGTAAAATCTAGATTAATCCAGGGGTCAGATGATGATTTCTTAGTTACGACTATTTGTTTCAGAGTAGGATCTATAGACTGCATGGATGATTTTTCTGGTGGTGCGAAGAATGACAACATTTCGTTGTAGTTAGACGAGTTTTTGAATCCCAATTCACCAACATAGTAGGTTTTAGAAGTCTCTATGCCACTCCTTACACGTGAGTTAAAAACAAAAAATCGCAATACACCCGAATATTTATTATATAGCGCAAAAAAGGGGGTTTCTGCAGGTCGGGCTGGTGTACCGAAATCTTTGAGATATAATGTCCAACCCTGTTCTGGCAGATAGTCTTTTGTTACATCATTTACTGGATTCCCTGCAGAAAACCAAGGTAAAGAAGCCTGTACACCTGGCACGGGCTGATTGTCCACTTTCAGTCCATAATATAACGTAGCATAATGGACTGTTGGATCATACCATTTCCAATTAACATTTAAATTGACATCATTTGGATCAGTAATCGCGACACCCTTCGTTTGAGGAGGAGCAGGCTTGGGTGTTTCCTGAACGGTACTTTCCTTTTTAC
>DATMSZ010000505.1:0-8829 GCA_035565175.1 Pseudosphingobacterium sp. | reverse complement strand
ATTTGTGGCGTATCAATTTAAGCCACATGAAACCGCAGCCAGTAGAAACCTATGGAGGCATGCTTACACAAGATGAGCTTGCTCAGCGTTATGCCTATATTAATGCGCGTATAAAATTCGATTATACGGAAGAAGAATTGTCTTTCTTAATGGGAAAAGCCCCCTATTATTTTGCCGATTACGAACGCATGGAAAATGGAGCCAAGCTATTGGATGAGGATATAGAAATTTTATCCGATATCTTTTATGGACATCTTCTCGAGGGGATGCCTTTTGAGAGGGATGAATTTTACACTTACCATGAAAGAAGATTAATCCGAGTGCAAAAAGAAATAAAAGATGGTATGTTGTTCTATAAAATCATTCACCCCTGGTATATAAGAAAGAATAAAGTTAAGGTGAATGAGCCAATAAAGTTTTACGAGATTTTGCGGAAGGTCGTTCCGAACGAAGAACGGGTGGTAAAGAGAGAGATAAATTATGTTTTAACCAGATTAATGAATAGAGGATTCTTTCAAACGAAGCAGGCACCTTATTTTATATACAAGGAAGTGAAAAAATATGTTAATAGCAATGTAGATGTCTATCCAATCTATTTAAAGCAAGCTCTATACGGTTTTTTGCATTCAGGTAAATTGATCTTGGCAACCACCAATGGCGTGATGCATTTTATACTAGGCAAATCTTATATTGAAAGTAACACCAATAATTTAGCTATTCATCGAGATAACGCGTAACCAATAACTAAAATTTATTCATCCTTCAGTGATTTCACTGGATTACTAGTGGCTGCCCTCAAAGCCAGGTAGCCAACCGATAATAACGCAATTACTATGGCCATAAATCCTGTAATCAAAAACATCCACCCTTGAATTGGGGTACGGTAGGCAAAATCCTTCAGCCATTGATTCATTGCTACCAAGGTAAGGGGAGTGGCTATTAGAAAGGCAATACCCACCAGAAGGATGTATTCTTTTGTAAGAAGAGCAAAAATCTGAGAGGAAGATGCCCCTAACACCTTTCTTACCCCAATTTCCTTTGTCCGCTGCAACGTATTGAAAGAAACTAAGCCTAATAGACCTAAGCAGGAAATAAAAATGGAACACAATGCAAAAGAGAAGAATAGTTTGCCGAAACGTTCTTCTGCTTGATATTGAGCATTGAAAGTATCATCAGCAAAATAATATATGAGAGGAAGACCAGGTGCTAGGTGATGCCATTTTTGTTCAATTGCTTTGATGGTTTCGAGAATATGTTCAGGAGAAATTGATAAGGTAAGGAACGTGAAAAATCCTGGAGAAACTTGCATCGTAAGGGGCTGTATTTTCTCGTGCATGGAATGAAAGTGAAAATCCTTCACTACGCCGATTACTACACCCGTGTCTGCCCGTTGAGAAAAACGTTTACCCAAAACATCTTGCGGATTATCGTAACCTAGCTTTTTAAGGCAGGATTCGTTAATCATCATGCTATTGGATACGTCGTTGTGAAAAGTCGTTGAAAAATCTCTGCCTGCGATAACTTGAATTTCATATTGCTTCAGAAAATCAGGGTCTATAAAATATACATCCGACTGAAGTTCTTCCATTATGCCCTCTCTACCCTCCAGGGTGGTAGCAAACTTTCTGTTGGGTTTTCCGGGAATATAAGCAGAGAAGCTTGCTTGTTCAACACCGGCTATCTCAGTTAATGTTTGTTTAACTTGCTCCATATGACCTAAGATACGTTCGTCATAGTGGAAATCGATTACCAGGTTGTGAGCCTTTTTAAAACCTAAATTTTCATTACGCATGAAATTTAACTGCCGATATACCACCAACGTGGACACCATTAATAGTGTAAAAACAGTAAACTGTATAATTACGAGGGCCTTACGTAAATTGTGGCCCTTGTTGCTAACGGAAAACTTTCCTTTTAAAGTAGTTGTTGGTTTAAAACGGGAAAGAAAAAAAGCAGGATAGATACCAGAAAGCAGTCCAGTAAGCAAGGCGATAGCCAGTGCATATGGCAGGTAAGCAATATATGTTTTAAAGTCGCCAATAATACTTTTACCAGCCAGCGCATTAAACCAAGGGATAGCAAAGGCACATAAAATAAGAGAGATCAGAAAGGCCAAAGTAGAAAGTAAGACAGCATCCATAAAAAATTGAATGGTTAGCTGTTTTCTCGTAGCACCCATCATTTGCCTCACACCTATTTCTTTGGCTCTTTTAATAGAGAGCGCAGTGGTTAGATTAATGTAATTAAAACAGGCGATAAACAGCACAAAGATTGCCACAAAGGAGAAAATGTAAATGTTGGTGTAATTTCCAACAGCGGTTGAGCCCGCTTTATTACCCCTAAGACTCCCGTGATGATACAAGTCTGCCAGCGGCTCCAAAACAAGACGATATTGCAGCTTACTATCAATAGGAATGGCTTTGGCGAAGGCAGTAAGTTTTTCCTGAAACTGCTTGATATCGGTGTTTTCTCTTAGCATTAAATAGGTGGAAAAACCGAATCTCTTCCAATTCTCGGTAGGATAGCTGGTATTAGTATATGAGAAAAGAGTGGACATAGACAGCAACATGTCGGTTCTAAAATGCGAATTATAGGGGATATCTTTCATAATCCCCGTAACGGTAGCTGCGTATTTTCCATCCAGTGTTAAGGTTTGATTCAGGCAGTTGGTGTTACCGAAGTATTTTTTTGCAGCAGTTTCTGAGAGTATAATATTGAAAGGGGCGCTCAAAGCTGTAGTAGCGTTTCCTCTTAACAAAGGGAAAGAAAAGATGGAGAAGATAGAAGAATCAGCATAAGCCAAAGTCTCTTCACCGAAAGTTTCCTGTTCTTTGGAGATTATACAGTAATCGAGCAGGAGGCGACCGACCTTTTCCACTTCGGGAAAATCTCGTTCTAGTGCAGTCGCTAAAGCTGGGGCGCTGGTTTCTTGGTTAACACCAGTGGGTCCTTTAATGTCTGTACTGATCCGGTAGATACGATCGACATTTGTGTTAAACTGGTCATAACTCAGCTCGAAACGTACAAAGAAAAAGATGAGATAAACGATGCATAACGCTACCGCCAAACCAAAAATGTTAATGGTCGAAAAAAGCTTGTTTTCGCATAGATAGCGATGTGTAGTTTTGAGATAGTGTTTTAGCATAATAGTATCAAGTATCAAGATATTCTTAAACGCCTGTTAGGCATGCGAGTCTATGCCTTGTTATTCATGTCTTATGTCTTATTCGAACCAATAACTACCATTCACTCACTTCGTAGCGATTTCACCGGATTGGAGCGAGCTGCTTTGATGGATTCATAGCTGACGGTGAGTAAGGCAATGGCTACTGTCGCGAATGCGGAAACAATAAATACAATCCATCCGACATCTATCCGATAGGCAAAACCGTTCAACCAGCTGTCTATTGTATACCATGCAATGGGCACAGCGATTAAAATAGCAATTAGTACAAGTCTGATAAAGTTTCTCGATAGTAAGTATACCACACTAAATACCGTGGCGCCCAACACTTTGCGGACGCCAATTTCCCGGAAACGTTGTTCCGCCATAAATGCTGACAGGCCATATAATCCCAAACAAGAAATGAAGGTTGCTAGCAGCGCAAATAGATTAAATAGGCTACCCATACGTTGCTCACCTTTATATAAATTATCCAAATCTTGATCTAAAAAACCATATGAGAACGGAAATTCGGGGTTCAAGCTGGTATTTATTTTTTCCAGTATTTTAATGGTAGCTTCGGTGGTACCCGGTTGCGTTCGTACCACTATATTACCTCCGTAGCCGTTGGGACGGATGATAAGGGGCTCTATCGCCTGTTGTATAGGCTTGAAATTAAAGTCCTTAACTACTCCAATGATAGTGCCTTTTTTGCCCCATAAAGCGATTGGTTTTCCGATGGCTTCAGCTGCGTTAAGCCCCATCATTTTGACAAGTTTTTCATTGATTATGTAATTGCTTGAATCCCCCTTAAAATCTTTAGAAAAAACTCTCCCTGCAGCCATCTTCATTTGGAATACCATAAAAAAACTTTCACTAACATCCAAATTAGGTATCACCGGTTGTGAGTTAGGGTCTTTTCCTTCCCATGCTACATCAAAAGAACCCGACATAACATTGGTTGGTATCATGTTAGTCAATGCGAAATTTGCTGTCAAGGGGTTCCCTTCTAACTCATTTTTGTAAGCATCTAACTTATTAAAGATATCACCACGCATAGGCACATATAATAAATTTGAACGTTCGTATCCCAAATTCATATTTTTTATATACTGGAGCTGATTGTAAACTACAACGGTACCAATCAGTAGTATAATAGAAACAGCAAATTGCAAAACCACTAGTGTGTTACGGAAAATCAAATTGCCATTTCCGCCCAACGTCATTTTCCCTTTCAATACTTTTACAGGCTGGAAGCCGGATAAAAATAGAACAGGGTAGCTGCCGGAGATTAGCCCAGTTAGGAAGGCGATGCTAATCAGAATAAGTATCATCTTGCCATCAAATAAACTAATGCCTAGTTCCTTACCCGCTAGATGATTGAAGGCTGGTAGAGCAAGCCAAACCAAGCCAACGGCAATAAAAAGAGATAGGAGGGCAATCATGATCGATTCTCCCAAAAACTGGCCGATCAGTTGTCCTCGTGCCGCACCCACTACTTTACGTAAACCAACCTCTTTGGCGCGTTTCGCCGATCGTGCTGTAGAAAGATTCATGAAGTTGATACAAGCTACGATTAATATAAATAGGGCGACGATAAAGAGAATATGAACATATTGGCTATTTCCATTTTCGGACAACTCAATCTGTAAATGAGAATGGAGGTGGATGTCTGTTAAGTGCTGTAGGTGAAAGGTTATTTTCTGATCGGATACATGTGCTCTATAAAGCTCATTTATTTGCTTTTCCAGCGATAATAGATGAGCTTTACTTGGATTGAAATCTTGATCGAAAAGAAGATATGAATAGAAATTAAAATTATCCCATGTATCATTAATCAGATCACTATCTGTTTGGGCAATAGCCGCCATGGGCATAAGGTAATTAAACTGCAAATGTGAGTTTGTAGGAGTGTTGGCTAAAACACCCGTTATGGTAAGTAATTTCTCATTATCGATCTTTAAGGTTTTGCCTAAGGCTGACGTATTACCAAAATATTTTTTTGCAAGATTTTCAGTGAGTAAAATGGCGTCAGGACGCTTTAAAGCTGTTTTGATATCTCCTGAAACGAGAGAAAAGGAAAAAACATCAAAGAAGGTTGAATCGACATAAAAGCCTCTTATTTCCTCAAATTTTTTATCCCCATATTCAAAGGTCTTTTTTAAAGGATGACTCAGCCGTACGGTTTTTTTAACTGATGATATTTCCGCTTGAATGGCAGCAGGCATGCCCGCAGCATTTACTGCCGCTTTGAAATCATCGGTGGCAACGGCCGTAACGCGATAGATTTGATCGGCATGCTGGTGAAAGCGATCATAACTTTTTTCGTTTTGCACCCATAGGAGAATTAAGATGCTGGCAGCCATGCCGACTGCTAAACCAGCAATGTTGAGTACAGAAAATGATTTTTGTCGAATCAAATTTCTAAAGGCAATTTTGAAATAGTTTTTCAGCATCGTGTATGTTTTTTATGGTGCTTCAGCTATCCGCCAGTCGGCGGATGGTTTTAACATCTTTTTATAGTTATGAGTTGTGAGTTATGCGTTGCGAGTTTGGTCAAGCTCATAACTGGCAACTGGTAACTCGTAACTTAGGTTATTCATTCCTCAACGAATCTACCGGATTTGCACGGGCTGCTTTAATGGCTTGGAAACTTATAGTCAGTAAAGCAATAATTAAGGCGCTTAATCCCGCTAATGCAAACATCCACCATTGAATGTTGATGTGATAAGCAAAATTTTCTAGCCATTTGTTCATGGCCCACCAGGCAATTGGCGTGGCCACAATCAATGCTATAAATATCAGCTTTATAAAATCCTTGGAAAGCAAGTCTACAATACTGGATACAGAAGCCCCCAATACTTTGCGGACACCGATTTCTTTGGTGCGTTGTAACACACTAAGTGAAATTAATCCCAACAAACCGAGGCTACTTATAAAGATAGCTAAAGTTGCAGCTGTCCAAATTAATTTTTGTTGAATGACTTCTTTAATATATAGTTCTTCAATCTGTTCATCTAAATATTGATAATTTAATATTGTATTGGGAAACCATTTAGGCCATTCTTGTTCTAACTGTTTGATGAAATGCGTTAAGCCGTGACTGTTGATTTTTATTGCTACTGTTTGAAACAACTCTCTATCATAGCCAATAACCGTAGGATCAACAGGATCGTGGAGAGATTTAGTGTTATAATTAGCAATTACGCCAACAATGATGCCTGGCTTTTCGTCATGCATACCAGCGCCCAGTAAGGATTTTTCCAATACCTGCTGTTCGTTCTTATATCCTAGCATATGCACCATTTTTTGATTGATCAGGTATTCAGGAACCGTTTTGTTTTCGCGGATATTTCGACCCGCAATTAAGGGGATGCCTAGTGTAGAGATATAAGCGCTATCTGCGAACGTGGCTTTCGCTGCCCAAGCTTCCGAATCGGCTCTTTGGTCAAAGAAAAATGTACCCCCTCTTGAATCGTGCATAGCTGGAGTTCTAAAACAAAAGCTGTAATTAGAAATTGCAGATTTATTATCCAAAAATGTTCTGAGCACCTTCTCCTTTTCCATAGCCCTTTTTGGTAGTGGCACTAGAAGAACGGATTCTCTATTAAAACCAATATCTGTTGAAGCAAGAAAATGCACTTGTGCAACCATTACAATTGTAGCGATGATAAGGCACAGAGATAGGATATTTTGAACCAGTACCGTCGCCTTCCTACCATTTGTTGAGCCGAGTGAAAAATTGTTCTTAAGTGCATCTACAATAGCCAATTTACCGGTCATATATGCGGGATAAATGCCAGAAAGTAAACTTATGACACTCCAAATAACCAAACTCAATCCAGATAATTCAAACAATGAAGGCTTAGCAATAGGCTCATTAATAAATAATATTTGATTGGCTATCGGAAAGATAATCTGCAATAAAGCCAATCCCAGTAGGCAAGCTAATCCGATAACGCAAATGGATTCTGTTATAAACTGGAAAAATAATTGACCACTGGATCCGCCTAGTACTTTTCTTGTTCCTATTTCGGCGCTCCTTTTTGCATATTGTATCAAAGATAGACTGATGTAATTCAATGTGGCAATTAGTAATATACTTAGACCAATAAGTCCCAATATCCACAGGAGAGATTTCTGTACACGTCCACCAAAATTGGTATCAAAATGGACGTCTTTTAACGCTTGTAATTTAAAATGAAAAAGTTTACCTGTTTCTGCTCCAAAGTACCGGTTGGTTAATTGTTGTAATGTACTTTCAATGGAAGCTATATCGGATGAATCCTTTATAGATACATATAATTGATTGCTTGTGTTAATGTAACCCCAATCTGTAAAATAGTCGTTCCGAATATCAGGTAGGACGGTTTTAATAGAAGCCTCGGAAATATAGAGGTCTGATTTGAGATCGGTATTGGCCAGTCGGTCGTCAATAACTCCAATTACTTTAAGGGGGTATTTACTATCTACGTAAATAGTTTGGCCCATTGCCTCCGTTTTGCCAAAGAAACGTTCGGCCGTTGAAGTCATTAATGCGACGGTATTAGGTTGATTTAACGCTGTTGGATTCCCTTGTAGCCAACGGTAATTAAATAGTTTAAACCATTCTGAAGAAGTAAACGCTGCTTTTTTATTGGAGGAAAAGAGATTTCCGTTAACGTTCAACGTTAGATCTTGACGGGTCATGGAGAAGGCTGCGTGTTCAATACCCGGAACCTTAGATTTTAAGGCTTCATAAATCGCATAAGAACTGCCGCCTTCATGTTCAATTTTTTCTAAATGCAGGTCATGAACAACACGATAGGTGTGGTTTGCTTGTTTATGGTAGCGATCATAACTGAGGTGAAATTGGATGTAAAAAAAGATAAATAAACAGCAGGCAATGCCTATTCCAAGTCCTAAGATATGGATTAAAGTAAAATATTTATTTCTTAGAAGACTGCGCCAAGCTGTTTTAAAATAGTTTTTTATCATAAATAGTATCAAGTATCAAGTATCAAGTATCAAGTATCAAGATATTCATAAGGGCTTTTTTACGAACCTAAGTTTTATGTCTTGCTACTTATGTCTATCGTCTTTATTCATTCCTCAAGGAATCCACCGGATTTGCAAGGGCTGCTTTAACGGCTTGAAAGCTTACTGTTAGTAAAGCTATCAGCACTGCGCCTATTCCTGCTATAGCGAATATCCACCATTGGATATTGATGCGGTAAGCAAAATCTTCCAGCCAGTGATTCATTAGCCACCAAGCACATGGTGATGCAATAATAAATGCTAATAGAACTAGCTTAACAAAATCTTTGGAAAGCATACTGGCAATACCTGACACAGAAGCCCCAAGTACTTTACGGACACCTATTTCTTTAGTACGCTGGTCTGCTGTAAACATAGCCAATCCGAATAATCCTAAGCAAGCCACAAAAATCGTAAGCCCGGCAAATAGCGCTAAGAGATAGCCTGTTTTTGCTTCCGTAGCATACGTATTATTAACCCTTTCATCTAAGAAAGAAAAACTAAAAGGCAGCTCGGGCTGCAATGCTTTGTAGCGCTCTTCTATTGTTTTAAGTAATTGGTCAACATCGGCTGTTTTTGCTTTTACCAAGAGGTTGCCATAATTTTGTTGCATAACCATTACCAAGGGTGAAATTCGTTCATGCATAGAT
>DATMSZ010000504.1:0-5652 GCA_035565175.1 Pseudosphingobacterium sp. | reverse complement strand
GGTTAGTGGGCTTGCTTTTTTATATTAGCTTGTTTACTGAACAATCGTCATTTCATCCACAATATGTTTAGCTCCGGCAAACTTGTCAATTAAAAATAGAACATAACGGATATCAACATTTATAGTTCTTTGCAACTGATGATCAAATATGACATCTCCGGCCATTGCCTCAATATTTCCGTCGAAAGCAATGCCAATCAACTCTCCGTTTCCATTGATAACAGGAGATCCCGAATTTCCGCCCGTGATATCATTATTAGTTAGAAAGTTCACAGGCATATAGCCAGCTGGGGCAGCGTATCGCCCAAAATCTTTCGCTTCATAGAGGTCGATAAGCCTTTGAGGCAAATCGAATTCATCATCCTTCGGTTTATATTTAGCAACAGTGCCTTTTAATGTGGTATAATAATTTTCTTTGGCATCGTTTCGCGCGTCTGCTGGTAGCGCAGTTACCTTTCCATAAGTGAGGCGTAAAGTGCTATTTGCATCAGGATAATAAACTTTTTTAGAGTTGGCTTTTCGCATTCCTTCTACCATCAATCGGAAGGCCCGCTGAAAATCATCGGCTGCCTTTTTCTGTTGGTCATCTGTAGTACGGTATCTTGTCATAAGCGCCGATGATAATAAAAACAACGGATCTTCTTCAATAAGCGCATCGTTTGGATTGCTTAAAAAAGTTTCCACTTTTTCTCTTGTCGAAAAGATACTCCGCTCAAAGGCCTCCTTTACAAAATTACTGAAATCTCCATTGTTTTTTTCAGCCAGTGACATTATCATAGGAGCGAGCCCTCCATCTTTTGCCTTGCTAGCATATAAATTAAGTTCGGCGGTAAGAATATCTTGTTCAAGCGGGAGATATAGTTGACCGTATTGCGATTCGATATCAGCAGTTAGTTTTGGAAGCATCTCTGTTCGCTTCGCGGTATTGCTGCCAGCATATATTTTTAACGCGTTGCCAAGCGCATAAGGTAGTGCAGCAAAGGTGCTGGAACGGAGCATTCCCATCAAATAATTATCATGCCTACTTTGTTCATTTGTTTGTTTATAGTAATTGTTTATGGTTTCCATTACATCACCATATTTCGCTTTGTTACTTTTTTTGTTTGCCCATTCATTAAATGTTGCTTCTGCTTCCCGCTTAGTTTTCGAAGTCTCATGCTGTTTAAGGGCATCAATCATCCCTTGCCGATTTTTCCAATAGTTAGCAACTTGCGCATATTTAGAAGCATATTCTAGCTTTACCTTTTGGTTACTATCCATATGTTTCTTCATATTATCCATACCCACTTTGGATGACTCTACCCACGCAGGATAGGCATAGTTTACATTTTGATCGATTCCAGCAGCAGGCATCCATCGATTGGTGCGGCCAGGATAGCCTAAAATCATGGCAAAATCATTTTCTTGGAAACCTTTTAAGCTAATTGGTAAATGATATTTTGGCTTTAAGGGGATATTTGCTGCGTTATATTCCGCCGGATGTCCCTCTTGATCAGCGTACACCCTGAATAGTGAAAAATCCCCTGTATGCCGTGGCCATTCCCAATTGTCGGTATCGCCGCCAAACTTTCCAATACTATTTGGAGGGGTACCAACCAAACGAACATCATTGTAATCCTGATAAACGAAATAGTAGTATTCGTTTCCATTATAGAACGATTTAACAGATACCACGTATTTACCGCCTTCGTCATTTTCTCGCTGTATCAATGCAATTTCTTGATTGATGATCCGTTCACGTTCTGTTTCGTTCATGCTGTCGTTAACTTTTTCTAAAATACGTTTAGAGACATCATCCATCCTCACGAAAAAGCGTACCGATAATGACTTAGGTTTCAGTTCTTCCTGGCGATTCGCGGCCCAAAAGCCATTGGTTAAATAATCATGCTCGGGTGTAGATAGCTCTGCAATAGCGCCATATCCGCAATGATGATTTGTTAAAACCAAACCATCTTTAGAGACAATTTCCGCCGTGCAGCCCCCATCAAATTGTACGATTGCATCTTTTAGACTAGAGTTGTTAATGCTGTAGATTTCTTCGGAAGTTAATTGTAATCCCATTTTTTGCATATCACGGTGGTTCAATCGATCGATATGCATTAAGAACCACATTCCTTCGTCGGCTTTTGCTATACTAACAGGTAAAAGTAAGATTAAGAAAAACCAAATTTTCTTCGTTTTCATATGTTTAATTATGGTGAAAAATTTTGTTGCCAAGTAAATTTCAAGTTATAATATGGTTCTTGACAGTTTTATAAGGCAACAAAGATGCATTAATTTTATATTGAATACAAATCGTTTAACTATTTAGTGGTAGTAGATGATGCCTTTTGAGGAATGCTATCTCTATTACTTTTTGGTACTATTTTATTAGTAGGAATCGAATCCTTTAACGTTTTTTGTGTACCCTGCTTTATAGGAGCGAGATTTGCTTTGCTAACAGTTGTATCTTTATTAGTTGTTGCGGTACTGTCTCTCTTTAAACTATCAGTCTTTAAACTATTAGAAGTTTTTTTAAGGCTATCCTGCTTAACCGAATTATTGTCTTTTTTACCTGTCACAGTGCCTTTGTTGCCGGGTTTTGTGATGGCCCTCTGCTTTAAGCTATCAGTTTTTGAACTATCTGCTGCTGTTTTGTTAAGAGTGTCCTGCTCAGTCGTCTTCTCCTCTACAATGGGATTTATGATTTCCTCTTTACTTTTTGGCCGGTCTTTAGGCTTCCATATAAAGCCGGGTAAAATTTCCTTATCGGCTACTATTGCAGCCACCGGGGTGTAACTAGTTTCCGTTTTACGGATATTCACAATGTTTGAAACTTCGTTATTCTCAAATATAATTTTTATGCGGCTACCGATACTTTTGGTCATTCCCGAAATTTTATTCTCTTCCTGCGTATAATAAATGCTTTCGGCATTTCCATCCACAAACATTCTGTCCAATTTATTGTTCGTGAAAAAACCTGTTATTTTACGCCCCTTCACTTGATTAAACTTAACCGAGTCTAATTGGGTGCTTACAATGAAAGCATTCGTTTTCAAAAGCATGTTATCCAACTTCTGATTTTTTAACTGCATATAAATCGTATCGCCCGAAAGTTGAGAACCTTGTGCCCATATCATTGGATTGCCATAACATCTTATAATGGAGTCAGGATAGCCATAGTATGCTGAATCTGCCCTGGCTTGTAGGTCTGATTTGAAGATGCGCATATGGTGATAGGCTTTTACTATACGCGTCTTAGCGGTGTCTAATGTCGTGGAATCAGTGCTAGGCTTATTTAAAGCAGTTTTTTTCGCTAAAGCAAAAGAACTATCTGCCTGTCCAATCTTTGGGATGTCCATTTTTTTTATCAGTAGACTATCTTCCGCTAATTCCTTGCTTATCAATTCGCGTTGTGTCTTGGCTAGGGAATCATTTTGCAGCTTAGTGGCTTTAGCTACGGCTTTTTTGATGATCTCTTGAGAGGGTTCTGCTGTTAATTGTTTGGTAGATAGACTGTCTTTAAGCACTGTTTTCATGAGTGAATCAGCAGATAAATTCGTCTGTTGATTGGCGGCTATGCTGTCTTGGACGGACGTTGTCGACAAGCTGTCGGTGGTTGTCAATCCTGTTTTGGTGCTATCTTCTGATGCTGTTACAGCGGTGGAATCGGCAGGTTCTGTAAATTCACTACCGTCTTCTTCCACATCGAGATCTCCACCATCACGTTGGAGGTTTAACTCGATAGGATTATAATCTTTTAATAGTATCACCCGAGAATAAAGGGTATCGGCCGACATATATACCGAATCTGCTTGACCTGCAGGCGGCTCGTTTTTCTGTAAGGAATCTATTATCGGAGGGGCATTGTCAGGTAAACTATCCACCTGTAGGCTGTCTGACGAATCTGAGCGATTATTGGTGGAGTCGCTTTTCGTGATCATAATCATGTAAGCCTTTTCAGTCATCGTGATGCTTTCATCTTTTTTTAAGTAAATCCCACGTTGTCCGTAAAGGATTCCTTGCTGCACGGTGTCAACGAATACAACATTCTTAATCGCCCTCCCATAACCGAGCTTACCATCATAATAGAGACTATCGCCCCGTAAAAATTTACTTCCCTCCGTATATAGATTATTCTTTCCAAATCGAGCGCGGTCCGTTTCTGTATGGTAGTCGCCATTTTCAGTGTATAGATTTCCTCCGTTTTTTCCTTTAATGTTAGTAGGGCCATAAAAATAGGCCATTTTGGAAAGAGAATTATAACGTAAGGTATCCGTGAAAATATTGGTTTCTGGAGTACGTACTATTACATTATGTCTAAAGTAGGCATCCTGGCTATTCTCAAAATAATAGCCATTTTTACTATTTAAGGTGTCTGTTTGATTAATAATACGCCCGCCATTTGTATAGGTTCCTATCTTAGAATTCAAATTATAGGTTAAATGATTAGTCGTTAATATGGCTCCTTTTACATCAACCATCCTCACATTGTTTGTCAGAATAGCAATCCGAGAGTCTTTAATGTAATGTAGTTTATCGGCATACACCACAGTGCCATTAGGCTGCGTAATAACAACATTTCCAAAGGCATCGAAAAATCGTTCGGTAGGGTTGTAATCAGAGCTGTCTGCCGATAACGTACTACCTTCATGCAGGAAAACAGGTTTATAAAACCTGTTAACGCCCCATTCTTTACGAGCTTCGTAGTCGCGTGAGCTTATGAGCTTTACCTCCTTTTGTGCCTTTACAACCAATGGAAGTAAAAAAGCCAAACATGTTAACAGAATGATACATTTCCTCACTGTGCAAAAATACCTAAATAACTTTTGTTGCATAATCTTTTAAGAAATTTTAACTTATTGATAGTAACAGCACTTTCAAATATCAAGCTAGCCTCCCTCATCTTACATTTTACTGCTTATGTCTTACTATTTGTTTCTCACGTCTTGCTACTCATATCTTAGGTCTTGCTACTTGTGTCTTGCTACTTATTAAAACCAATAAACAATTTTATCTACCTTTGGTGCTATGAGCCTGTTAACTCGATTTTTAAACTTTATTCAAGAGAATCAACTGTTTGAGAAGAATGAGCGTATACTACTGGCTGTAAGTGGAGGGAAGGATTCGGTGCTCATGGTACATCTATTCGCTAAAGCGGGTTATTCTTTTGGTATTGCACACTGTAATTTTAAATTAAGAGATGAAAATTCAGAAAAGGATGAAGCCTTGGTTTTCGATTTGGCTCATCAATTAAAGGTTCCTTTTTATACAAAGTCTTTCGATACAGAAAAAATAGCAAAGAAGCAGAAGATATCGATTGAAATGGCCGCAAGAGAACTGCGATATAAATGGTTTGAAGACCTCAGGAATCATCATCAATACGATTATGTGGCGCTGGCGCATCACCAAAATGACGCGATCGAAACGATGTTACTAAATTTAACACGCGGCACAGGAATAGCCGGCTTACATGGTATACTGCCTAAGAGAGACCTTTTTATTCGACCCTTGTTGTTTTTAACACGAGAAGAGATAGAGGATGCTATTGCAAAATGGAAACTAATCTATCGGGATGACGAATCTAATTTCTCCACGAAATACACTAGAAATAAAATCCGTTTAGAGGTTGTACCAAAACTTAAAGAAATAAATCCGTCATTAGAAAAGACA
>DATMSZ010000503.1:0-3414 GCA_035565175.1 Pseudosphingobacterium sp. | reverse complement strand
AGTTGTAAATAACCATTGATAGAGGTAATGGGGGTGCTAAGTTCATGTGCTGCAATGCTGATAAATTCTTCTTTTGTTGAATCGGCTTGTCTAAGCTTACCAATTTCTTTTTGCAAGGATTGTTTTGCGGCTTTCAATGACAACGTTTCTCTATGTCGTCTAATTACATGGCATATTTTATATACAAGTAAATCTGTTTCAATAGGCTTCTTAAAATACTCCCATCCTTCATGAAGCGCTTTGTCAAAGTACGACCTCTCTATATCAACAGAAGAGGAGAGCATAACTGGTAATCCTTCAATTTTGCCTAACTCTTTTACTTTATAAGCAATCTCAAAAACATCTATACCGGACAGTTGCATATCTAAAATAATTAATTCATAATCATTTTTTAGTATCTTTCTTAATGCTTCGCCACCAGATGAAGCAAATTCCATTTCTATTCCCTTCGCTTCCAGTTCCTTTTTCAAGGTGTCAAGATTGTTTAATTGATCGTCGGCAAGAAGAATCATAAGACTTCTATTTAATATATATTTCTGTTTAACTACTTGGATAAATAGTACCCTCCATATTATTACAATGAATTATGCTGATAATGTTTTAAAATTTTGATTTACAATAATATATCCCATTATAATTAAAACGATAAAAGAATTAAATAAGTATATTTTACTATTAAAATATTCAGATCTTTGAAAAGACGCGCTATAAATCATCCATTAATTATTTCACCTCCATTGGGATGTAATACTTGGCCCGTTATATATGAAGAATCTGCTGATGCTAGAAAAACGTAACAAGGTGCGATTTCATTGGGTTCTGCAGCGCGCTTCAGTGGTACATCGGATCCAAACTTAGCCACGTGTTCTGCCGGAAAACTAGCAGGTATCAACGGTGTCCATACGGGGCCAGGAGCGACGGCATTCACCCGAATCCCTTCTTCTGCCAGAGAAGCCGATAGTGAACGCACGAAAGCCACAATAGCACCTTTCGTAGCGGCATAATCAATTAAATGATTGCTGCCTCTATACGCTGTTACAGAGGTAGTACAAATGATGCAGGCTCCTTTTTTTAAATGGGGAAGAGCAGCTTTACTTAAATAGAAATGCGAAAATATATTGGTGCTGAAGGTCTTTTTTAACTGTTTGTCGGTGATTTTTAACAAACTGTCGGTAGGGTACTGCACTGCCGCATTATTTACTAAAATATCCAGTTTTCCAAATGTTTTGATGGTCTCTTCTACAATTTTTTTACAATGGCTTTCTGCTGCTACATCGCCTGCAATAAGTAAAACTTTTGCACCTATTTTTTTTGCTTCTTTTGCTGTTTCTTTTGCGTCTAACTCTTCATTTAAATAACTTAAAACCAAATTAGCACCCTCGGTTGCAAAAGCTAAAGCAACAGCCTTCCCTATGCCAGAATCTCCTCCTGTTATTATAGCAACCTTACCTTTCAATTTTAGGGCAACTGGCCTAGGCTCCGCTTTAGGAGTAGGTCGCATCCTTGCTTCTTCTCCCGGTTGCTTTGTTTGTGCTTGTTTTGGTCTGATTTGCTTTTTGCTTTCCTTTTTCATTGTTTTATTATCGTTTTATTGCTGTTGTTTACCTTCAGGTGTCTTTGGCTATTTACTGCATGATCAATTCTATAACTAGCATAATTAAACAACTCCTAGTTAATCTGATTATTTACGCCACTTTGTTAAAAAGCTTTCCATTCGATTATTGCTACCTATATTCAATACAAAAAGATTCTCTTTGCGCATAAAACATATGCGATAAATTATTTGTTTCCTATTTTGAAATAAATTAACAGAGATATGGCAAAGTATTCAAAGAAAGCGGGCGAAAAAGTCGAAGAGACTGTGCACGAAATGAAAGAAGGAAAGTTAAAAAGTGGGAGCGGAAAGAAAGTAACTTCAAAAAAACAGGCAGTTGCTATCGGTTTATCTGAGGCTAGAAAAGAGGGAGCTAAAGTACCTAAAAAGAAATCGAAGTAAGTCGCAGTTATGATGTCAAACAACACTGTATTAGTGCCGATAGATCTCACTGAACAAACCAAAGAAGTAGCCATCAATGTGTTAAATATTGCCCAAAAGTTCAATTGGACGATATACTTCGTACATCCTTTCTCACGAGAAGAAATTTTAAGTGAGCATGATCCAGATAAATCAATGGAAGAATTGTTAACATCCATGAGAGCTATATTTTCTAACACCTTGATTCAAGGTGAGGCTGTTCAGGGAGATCTTTCTGAAGTGATACTAAATATCAACGCTACGGAAGAAATATTACTCATTGTTTTAATACATGAAGATGTTAAAAGCTTAAAATACAGTGCATTAATGGGGCAGCTTTCTACGCTTATGGAAAAATGCCATACCCCCATATTAACCATTCCCGATATTGGCAAAATTAAAGGAATCCAACATATTGGATTGATGTCTAGTTTTCATGCAAGCGAAATTGAAAGCTTGGAGGTGGTTGACAACTTATTTAATCACTTAGCATCTATTATTGCCTTTCATATTTATGATAAAGACGCAGAACGTGTTAATTCACAAATGAATCAGTGGGAATTAGATGTAAGAGGTAATATTAGTTCAACCAATTTAACATTTCTTATTTACAAATCGGACGATATCATTTCCGGTCTAAAATCGATCATATACGAATACCAGTTAGATTTGCTGGTGGTGACTTCCATTTCAAAAAGTTTTGTAGAAACCTTGTTCTCAAAAAATATTTTAAAAGAGTTAATCCATCACCCACTTATAACGCCTACATTATTTATTAAATGCAGCTAAGGGGGGTGATTAAAGTTCCGTAAAATGCCCTCGTCGGTAATTGCTTCTTTTACATATAATCCAGACACATCCATATTGAGAATCACTTTTGTGTCGGGCCTAATCTATACCTATTATGACGTTCCTGCCATTGTCTATGAAGAAATGAAGCATGTTAGATCTAAAGGAACTTACTTTAACCGGCACATTAAAGGAAACTATGCCTTCAAAAGACAATTTTAGAAACTACTGGATAGAATAGAAATCGTGATGGCCGTTTAATGGAATAAATATATCAGCTTTCGTACCTTTGGGTTCATCGGCTTTGATCGTGAACACACCTTCTAATAATTTGACTCTATTACGGATACTTTTAAGCCCAAAACCGCCAGATTGCTTACTATGATATAAACTAAGATCAATACCCTTGCCATCGTCTTTTACGCACAAATAAAGCTCTTTGTGTCGTTTAATCAGTTTGATCTGCACTTTATTTGCATTTGCATGTTTAACAATATTGTTAAGTAATTCTTGTAATATTCTAAAAACTACTAGATTAATATATTTGCCGAAAGATCCGGTTGGAACAGCAAAGGTTATAGAGCAACTAATATTCTCCGATTCTAATTTAT
>DATMSZ010000502.1:0-10112 GCA_035565175.1 Pseudosphingobacterium sp. | reverse complement strand
CTGATTAAACTTCTTTTCTGAAAAGCTTAATGCATTACCTACAGCAAATAGGAAGGATGGAAAAACCAAATCGGTAGGTGTAAACCCGTGCCACACTGCATGATTTAAAGGCCAGTAGGGAATTGCTCCGGAGCCCGGACTATTTACAATGATCATAAAGCAGATAGTCATTCCACGGAATACATCTAATGCAGTGTACCTGATTTTGTTTTCTTTTATCATAAAGAGGTTTGGTTAAATTTTTACATGTTTTTTTTAGAACTTTTTTGGTATCATCAGACTGATGATTTTATCAAATATAGCAGTATTTTCGTAAACGCCTCTGAAGATCTCGGCATGTGGACCATAGGCAAAAACAGGTACAGAAATATTAGTATGATCGTTGGTGCTAAAATTACCTCGAATATAACCGCGTTTTTGGTCGGCATCCAATAAAGATAAACCGCCGGTTTCATGATCTGCAGTAACGATTACCAGTGTATGTTTGTCTTGATCGGCAAATTTTAAGGCAGCAGCGATCGCTTGATCGAAATCAAGCATTTCAGTTACTACGTAGGGCAAATCATTGGCATGCCCGCCATAATCTATTTGGGCTCCCTCTGCCATGATAAAGAACGGTTTTTTGTGCATTTGGAAGAGGGATATGCTTCTTTCGAGTGACTCCTTTAATAATAAACCTCTACCATCTTTTACAGGGCGGATAGCAGTATCCGGAAGAAATACCACCTGTTTTAAGGCGTTTTCTTGTTTAAAATCGGCTAATGAATAACTTATTTTATAACCTGCTGTTTTTAATAAGCGTTCGTATTTATCTTTCTTTGACTCATCTTTATACCAGGGCGGTACCCCTCCCAAAAGTATAGACGACGGTCGTTGTAGGAAATCGTAAGCAATTTTTTCAGACCAATCCCGCTCGGGTTGCGCTGCATAAAATGACGCTGGTGTGGCATCCGTGGCATCTCCCGTACTTAATAATGCGCTTTCTATTCCATGCGGCCGGATAAGTAAGGGAATAGTCTGCAAAATTGCTCCGCTTGAATCTGTTCCTACATATCGGTTATTTGTTTTTTTTCCGGTAGACAAGGCGGTTGCTCCGGCAGCAGAATCCGTGTTGTCAGAATTGGAAGCTTCGGTTCGTGATAAGCCAATGTTGCGTATATTGGTTATGCTTAATGTTCCGTAATTCGCGCTTAGTCCCGCTTTAATCTGTGCAAACCCCATCCCATCTCCAATGAGTAGTATCACGTTATGGATGACGTTTTCGCTGCCATCGACGTCATACTTGGGTTGATAAACAGGTACCGCTTTCGAACTCGTAAATATGGTGCTGCTTAATTCATCATAATATTTTTTAAGGTTTTCCGGATGGTCTACATTGATCCAATCTACGCCTAACTTTTCTAATTCTAACCAGGTATTCGGACTATCGTGAGTGGCCCAGAAGCGAAATGGCTTGCCTAATTGATGGGCTTCCTCTATCGCTTTTTGTAACTTCTGTTTATCCTGGGGAGTAGGGGTGCCTTTACCGTTCCAGGTACTGAACAGTTTAATATCCTGGCTGATCATAGCTACCCGCTTGAGTTGATCGGCCGTATATACTCGACCGGGGCGCCCATCAAAACTTAGTAATAATGGGTACTGTTCGAAAGATGTTGCAGGAGGGAGATCTCCGCTTAATACTACCTGAATAGCATGTGGGTTTAAACTTTTGTTAAAAATTTGCGGATAGCGTTCTAGCGCCTTCAAAATAGCAGGGATGACCTGCTGATAGTTTTCCTTTATATCAATTACCAATTGCAAAGATTTATTGGTATCTGCGAAAGGGTGTTGATTATTTTCATGGAATAGTCTCGCTAAAGGGCGTAAGTAGAGCGAATCAAGCGTATGACCAGGCTTTATTTCACTCTTTTCGTGTGCGACGAATAATTTATTGTCTAACAAGAAAACATCAGCTTCAATTGATTCCATCCCCGCATAATAGGCGCGGAAAAATGGGATATTCTGCTTGTAATCGTTGTGACTATGCCCCTGGGATTTATGTTTAATCTGTTTCTTACTACCAAACATTAGTTCTTCAAATTTACTTCCAACCTGTGCTTTTGTTGCGGCGCTAAAGAGAAGTAAAAAGGATATAATGACTAGTTTTTTAATATTCATAGGGCATCATGCTAAACAATAGAGTAAAAACAGCTGTGAAAGTAATGAACTTAATTTTAAATTAGATGGTTTATTAAAAAAGATGGCTAAAATTTGTACATCTATTCTGCACAATGCAGAATTTCGGTATATAAATGCCATTCAACCCTCCATCGAATCTGTCAAGCTAGCGTATAGCTACCTTGTTTTTTTCTAATTATAATAGTTGACTTTGTCAACAAAATGATGTAAATTCGCTTCAAGTCTATCTCAATGTGAAGAAATCTATCATTCCCAAAATTCGGGCATTCAACCGATTCTATACCGATATAATCGGTCTATTAAATCATCATTTACTTGGGAGTTCCTATTCATTAGCAGAAGCCCGCATTATGTATGAAATTTTTTCGGCTGAAAGTGTACAGGCTTCTCAGATTATGAGTACAATGCATATTGATAAAAGCTATCTAAGTCGTTTGTTGAAGACCTTAGAGAAAAATGGGATAATTGTTAAAAAAACTTCTTCGCATGACGCAAGAGCTTCTCAGATTTCCTTGTCTAAAAAAGGAATTAAAGAGTTTGAATTATTGAATAGTGCTTCCGATCTACAGATAGAAAAACTGATTCAGCCATTGAGTGATGAACAATGTGAAGCGTTAGGGCAATATATGCGAGCTATCATGGGAATTTTAGGGAGTAAAGAACCGCAAAATAATAGCATAGTAGAAGAGACGAATAAATCGACGAAAATTAGAACGGTATTACTGCCTGGCGATTTAGGTTATGTAGCTTATTTACACGGATGGCTATATGGAAAAGAGCTTGGGTACGGACTTAATTTTGAAGGATATGTCTTAGAAGGATTACAGGAATTTGCGAAGCAATATAATGCTAATAAAGACCGTGTCTGGGTATGTGAAGACAAACAGGGAATAGTAGGTTTTTTGATGGGGCTTTGTAGAGAAGGCGAAATAATACAATTACGTTATTTTATTTTACATCCGGATTATAGAGGGCTTGGCTTAGGAAGGCAGCTAATGGATCAGTTTATGACTTTTATGGGCGATCATGGGTATAAGAGGGCTTTTCTTTGGACTACCAATGAGCAAGGGGCTGCAATATCGTTATATAAGCGCTATGGTTTTTATCTAACCGAGGAAAAAGATTCAAATGTTTTCGGTAAAAACCTGATTGAGCAGCGGTATGATCTGGACCTGGCTTAAAAGAAAGCTACTTTTTCGCCAACAGGGCATCTACTTCGTGTTTTACTTTTGCACTGTTTTGATAGGCTAAAACAATTTGCTGATAGGTTACAACGTCTAAACCTTCTTCTTCAATGCTGGCACTCATTTTATTCTCGGTAGTTTTACTTATGTCAGCTACTTTTTGTATCACATTATTAAAAGATTGTATCTCTTCTTGCTCAATTTTTACCTGCTTTTCTGGAGTTTGTTGGGCTGCTGCAATCTCATTAAAACGTTCCACGGTAAAACCTTCCTCTCTCATAGCCTTTATCATCTCATCCTCGCTGGTCTTTTCTAGATATACAACTTTTTGGTTGGCTTTTATAAAAGATTGTATCTCTTCTGCTTTAAAATTTTCCTTCACAGGTATCTGTGGCGAACTTATCTGCGCAAGCGCAAGGTTACTAAATAAGATAGAAAATAGAAATACCGTAAATAGAAAGATAGTTCTGTCTTTTAAAATACCCATCATCAATTGATTTATCTTTTGTATTACCTATATTAGATAAAACGGTTTTACAATAAAATATTGTTTGTTGGCATGAGTTTTACTGTTAAAAAACAGAAGATAGTTGGTTTTGTTTGACAAAGATTCAGTTTTTATATAAAACAAAATCAATTCTAGGCGACAATTGTTATACTTGAAGGTTTAAGTTTTATTCAATTGTAAGGAGGAAATTATGGTAATCACAGTTCGAGAACCAGGCACCAAGACCTTTATGGACATCAATGCATACCCAGAAGATCACAATCGATCAATAGCTTGGCGTATACAATACCCCGGTATAGAACCATTTTTGATGGTAAAACAGCATAATAAGTGGACGGTAACAGATAATAAAGCAATCAATATAGAAGTGGCAGAAGCTGTTATTGAAGCGCTTAAACGACAAGTTGATAAATAAATTTTAGGCCAACGTTAAAAAATGTTAAGAATTCCTTGATATACATTATAAGGCTTATCTTTATGTCATCCTCATTTAGATTTATAATTGGTTAGTTAAAGGGAGCGCTAAATTAGGCACTCCTTTATTTTCTCCAAAAAAAGAGATTATATTGAAAATATTTTATTTGGAAAGATACCAGTCTCTGATCAGTATTTTTATAGATTTATCATGATCGTTTACCAGTTGTTTAAACATTGAGATGTCACTTTTTCCATTTTGTCCTCGATAGTGATAGGGATAGACTATTTTGGGCTTGAAAGAAAGAACGGCTTCAGCAGCCTGTTTAACAGTCATTGTGTAAGGTAAATTCATGCAAATAAAGGCAAGGTAGATATCTTGCAGTGCTCGCATCTCGGGGATATCCTCGGTGTCTCCGCTAATGTAAATGCGTTTTGCCCCCAAGGTGAGCACATAGCCGTTGCCTCTACCCTTCGTATGGAAAGACTCTTCGGCCTCGGGTAAGTTATACATAGGAATAGCTTCTACTTTTATTCCAGCTAGTTCGGTATCTTCTCCATTTTTTAAAATGTGAATATTTCGACGGAGCTTTTCTGGTAGCTGGTCGGCAACCGATTGAGGAACAATAAGTGTCGCCTTCGAAAGATTTAAACTTTCTAAGGCAGCAATATTAAAGTGATCTCCGTGAATGTCTGTAATTAAAATGATGTCGGGAGATTGAACGTTTTTCAATTTATCTTTATCTACACCGGGGTCAAAAAGGATGACTTTTCCATTCCAGGTGATAGCAAAAGTTGCATGCTCAATGATTTGGACGTTTATATCATCAATTTTATCTACAGACTGGCTTTGAGCTGCTGTGATGAATAAACAAACAATAAGGGTGAGAATACTTTTTTTCATTTTTTGTAGCGAAGTTGTTTTTAAAGTTAAGAAACCTAGCTCATAAACCTATAAAAATATACAAAAGTTTAATATATTATTAATTGGACTTTTAAAGATAACGATACGTTAACAATTTAACTAAGTTAAGCTCATATGGGCCTCATAGCTTTGCTATTAAAAAGATATCTATATGCAAATTGTTCTTCAGAGACAAAATAGAAAATGGATAAGCCTTTTCTTTCTCCTATGTAGTTTAGCTTTTCTTTTAACTTGTTATTTTCAGTTATGTCGGGTACCTACTAAAGCAACGACTTTTATTAGTTTTTCATCTGCCATCATTGATTTACCGGTCATGAACGAAGGTGAATTCTCTGTGATAACTTATAACATAGCTGGGTTGCCTGAAGTCATATCTAGTGCAATAACAGAAAGATCGAGTAGCATTAAAGAGATAGGCAGGAGGGTCAATCAGTTTGATATTGTGCATGTACAGGAAGACTTTAACTATAATGATTATTTGTATAAACAGAATGAGCATCCTTATAAGACAAAATCGAAGGGAGGAGTTCCTTTTGGTGATGGGTTAAATACACTTTCCAGATTTCCTATTATAGAAATGCAGCGAATTCCATGGAATCAGTGTACGGGGGCGGATTGCTTGACTCCTAAAGGATTTAGTTACAGTAAGATAGAGGTGTCGAAAGGTGTTTATATTGATTTTTATAATGTGCATGCAAATGCCGAGGATAATGCTGATGCCGCTGCTGCAAGACGGAATAACATGGAGCAGCTCTCTGCTTATATACAGCAACATTCTAAACATCAGGCGGTTATTGTCATGGGAGATTTGAACGCGCATTATTGCTATAGTCACGATAACGTTCGAAAATTATTATTTGAAAATAATTTGAAGGATGCTTGGATAACATTAAAGGGTAAGGATATGATACCATCAATCAGAAACTACCTAAAAGAAGATATCCTTTCCTTAAATGATGAATGTGAATCTATAGATAAGATTTTATACCGTAATAGCGATAAGCTGGTATTACAACCCAAGAATTATAGATTCGAAAACGTAAAGTTTAATAACGGACTAGGTTTACCTTTATCTGATCACTGTCCCGTCAGTCTATCTTTTAATTGGCAGATAGTTTATTAATCACGTTTAATAGAAGAACTCAGTTTATCATAATAGGCCTTTACCATCTTTTTCCACCCGTAATGTTTAATTGTATAATCGCTAAAATCTGCAGCTATTTGTTTAACTGTGCCGTTTTGCATTTGCATTAAGTTATTTAGGGTTTCTGCCCAGGCATTCAAATTTTGTGGTGGGATTAAATAACCATTCAGTCCGCTTTTCACGGCATCGGGAATACCGCCAACGGAAGAAGCATAAACTATTGTTCGACATAGAGAGGCTTCCAGACAAACTAAGCCAAAGCCTTCCATATCCCCCGGAACTTCTATATTAGGCATAATAAAAGCCTTCGCGTGATGCAATATGTTTAATACATCATCAAAAGGCAAACGTCCGAGATGTTTCGCTCTCTTTCTGACGGCAGGTTGGTTTAATAATGAACGTAATTTTGGCTCATCACTCGGTGCTCCTAAAAATAGTTCCACTTTATCTTTTAAAGAGGCGGGGAAAAATTGTAAGATCTTTTCGAGTTTAGTTTTTTTCCAGTGGAAGGGACCGATAAATAAAATAAGAAAATCATGCTCTAACTTGGGCATTACGTTTTCTATAAACCAAGAAAAACCTTTTCGTTTGACGGGCCTGCCCATGGCAACTAATAACTGCTTATCACGGATATCCAAATGGTACTTTTGTTGAAAATCATCATAAAAGTTAGGGGAAAATTTGAATTGATTTATATTTTCATCAACGCCGTTAGGTATCACGTGTATTTTAGCATGATCCAAGCCTAATTTTATTGCGGCATCTGCGGTGGCCTGGCTAACCGCAAAAATGATGTCGAAATTATTCAACCTTTTAAATACGAATTTTTGGAATATCCAGCTCGGAAAAACGACATCTAAACCATGTAGCGTAACAGCAAGCTTAACGGGATGTTTATAACAAAATAATAAATAAAAAGATGCGATTAATGCGTCATTAAAATGTATGGTGTCTATTTGCGGATTGTTGGTTAGCACGCCTTTAATTTGGCTATTGAGGGTTAAGAAGAAATTTAATCTAGTGCCAATACCTTTATAGATTAATTCATGCACTTGACATAGCTGTTTCATTCCATTCACTAATTCGAAGCTTTGCTTTTCCATACCACCTGTGGTAGGCGGATGCTTATGACTAACAAATAAAATTTCCATGAACTATTATGCTGTTTGTACCTGAGGAGCTTTCTTATATAATATAAAATAACTTATACCGCTTAAAGCAAACCAAAGCAGTTGGCGTGTTCTGCGTAGGATTGATGCACTTAGCCATAAGCCCGCGCCGCTTATACCAATGAGATTTAACATAAATTGGTTGCCGTATTCCTCAATTCCTATTTGTGCGGGTATAAAAGCGCCGGCAGATTTAAAGAAAATAACTCCCATATCAATTAACAAACCATGAACAATATTTGCATTTACATTTAAGTATCTTAAGATTAAAAGAAACTCCATAGAACCTATTAGCCAGTGAAGGCAGAAAAAAAGGAAAGAGAGTAGAAGTGCCTTTTTTTCAGTGCGATAAAAACGCCTAGTTTGTTGAAGTGTATTCTTAATTTCCTTGGCTATCTTACTTAACCATGAATCGTTTTGGCTAAAAAATGATTGCAAACAGGTTGTGTTATGTGGCTTATAAACGCAAAATACAACAGTTAATAAAACAATGAACAGAAGAAGTATCATTAAGGTTGCCCAAATGATGTTTTTGAACGAGTCGTTTATATGGGAGAAAAGAATGAACGAGGCAACTAAAAACATAAAAACCTGTGAAGTAATCATTAAAAAACGTGAAATGACCACTGAGTTTATAACTGCATCTCTCTCAATATCGTAAGGTTTCAATAGTTCTACCTTTAACATGTCTCCTCCAATGATACTGCTTGGATTAAAGAGGCTTACGGTTTCACCGATAGATCTTATCCAAAATAATTTTAGGATACTGACTGAATTTTTATGTGGCCCTAAACAATATCTCCAGGCTAAAGTGCCAAAAAAATAAGCTATGGTAGTGATCAATAATAACCAGCAGAAATTCCACCCAACATGCTCTAACGAAGTTTTAACTAAATGTAGATCTGTATTTAAGATGTAAACTACTAATGAAATAATGATGGATAAAACAAAAATAATCTTGATGATTTTCATTCGAATAATTTGTTTTTTATCGGTAATGAAGCTATCGTGAGCAATATTCATTGCTGTTTTGATGCGCTTGCTCACGATGGTTTCATCAGATTCGGACGTTTTAAGAAGTTAATTTATAGATATAAGGGAGCTTTCCAAGATGTTCAAGATCATTAAAATATACAGATGCTAAATTATCCCAGTTTAGTTTTTCGCTCTTTTGCAAGCCTAATTTTCGAAATTGTTGATATAAGGCTTTATCATTAAGAAGCATTTCGATTCGATCAACGTATTCTTCTTCATTATCTGGTTCACAAGAATACCCGTTTATTCCATTTTGTATGAGATCTTGAGACCCCCCTCCATTTGCGATAACACAAGGCAACCCAGAAGCCATCGCTTCTAGTACCACATTTCCATACGTTTCACTGACAGAGGGAAATATAAAAATGGAGGAGGAAGCATAAATGATGGCCAGTGTTTCATGGCTCAATTGTCCCATAAAAATGGCTCCTTTCATTTCTTTCTCACATTCTTGTCTCGCTTGACCATCACCGGCTATAACAAAGTTACAAGCTATATTTCTACTTCGAATTCGGTGATATATCCGAAAGAGGGTTTGCAGATTTTTTTCCCAGACTAATCTACTAGCAAACAATAAGGTAGGTAGGGTATTCCCTGTAATCTGCTTAAGTAATTCTAAATCGTTTTTCTTTGGATTAAATAGCTTACTGTCTATCCCTCTTTCCCATATCTGCATTTTAGATGCATGGATACCGTAGTTAATAAGCTCTTTCCTGATAGTGTTAGACGGCACATATATATAATCGCAGCGATTATAAAATGATTTTTTCTTTGTAGATATGAGTTTCTTTATGGGTTCGATAAGAAAAGGAAGCTTTTTAAAATAGTAAGCAATGTAGGATACAAAATGAGTGTGGTAAATGGTAATAATAGGAATATGATTCTTTTGAGCATATTTGGCAGCAAAATGTCCTAATAATGAAGGAGTGGCTATATGGATAATGTCAGGCTTAAACTGATTTAATTGCCTGAGTAGTTTCTGTTGCACCAAGTTTGGTAAGCAAAGCGTATAGTTTTTGTTGGATGGAATAGTAAGCGTCGGTATTTTTAAGGAAGGAAAATCTAATAGTTGGTCAGGGCCATCTCCATATATGAACATAAATTCAAATCGATCGGATGATATCCTTCTAATCAATTGAAACATAGTTCTAGAAGCTCCATCCTTATCTTCAAATAAGATCTCGGCAAAGAACGCTACTTTAACTTTACGCATAGTTATATGGTTTGATTATAAAACTAGACGGAATGTTTAACTGTATCGTTAACCAATTGTTATGATTTTATCATAAATTGTTGACAACTCAAGAAAATGAGGATCTTTTTTCACGAACACATAATGCTAGATTAAAATAGATTTAATGTACTGGGCTTATATTTGTATCAGAGTTAAATAGTAATTGATTCATGTAAATTAGGTTTGGTTAAAATTGGGAAAGGCCCGCTGGGAAGCGTGCCTTTTTATTTATTTTATTTTTTTACTCTTTTTTAGGATAAGTGTCTTTTTGCCATAATCTATTATTCCATCATACTGTGTTAGGATATCGCCACCAATAAC
>DATMSZ010000501.1:0-5865 GCA_035565175.1 Pseudosphingobacterium sp. | reverse complement strand
ATAATAAAAAATATGATTCAAAAACTTTCGAACAGGGATTTTATCGGCCATGGCCCTATAAAGGTTTTATATCCTGGAAAAAATATGTCCACTGGTGATAGCGGTATGGGAGCTATAGGCCGGATAGATCATGCATTTTTTAAAGGGCATCAACTGATTGCTATGCATCCGCATGTGAATGATGAAATCCTTTCTTACTTCAGGACTGGAACGGTACGCCATAAAGATTCGGAGGGTTTTGAGGCAACCATAGATAGAAAACATCTTATGTTGATGAAAGCTGGTAAACTTTTTTATCATGAAGAGGATATTGATGGAACGATAGAACCACAGGAAGGGCTTCAGATATTTATTCGTCCCGGGGAACCTGATCTTGAACCTGAAGTGATTTTTTATGATTTGGATGAAGTTCACAGTCTAAACAAGTGGCGATTGCTTGCTTCGCCTACAGCTGCCACCCCTCTTAAGTTCAGCAGTCAAACTTGGATTTATGATACGAAATTGATAGCGGGGCATAGCATCGAAATGCCCAAGAAACCCAATGTGGATCTTACAGCATTGCTGTATGTCTTTCAGGGTGAAATTATGGTCAATCATAACATGCCCGTTCAAAAGCAGGAGGCGCTAATCATAAAAGATAAAGAAATATTGATAAACACTGAACAAGGTGCTGAACTTGTACTGTTTTTCACAAATGAAAAGGCTCCATTCTATTCTGGAGGAATGTTCAGTGGAAATCATTCCAAACAATAGGGTCGAAGGATATTGTACGAGGAATGTTTATTTATCAATGAATTTTTCTCTTTTACCAGAACCATCTAACCGGCTAAAGTTTTTTTGCGATCACTGTAAAGAGATTAGCAACAAATAACTATAGCAAAAATCACCTTGATTGAGCCTGATCCTATTAGCATCTTTTAGATCATTTTGTGGGATACTTCCAAATTGTACATTGAAAATTCTATCTATTTTTTTAGATGGGAAAAATTGATAACTCTTCGGGAAAGGGCGCCTAACATCTCCTTTTTTATAATGATCAACTTTGTACTATCAAATTAGATAAACAAATCAAAAATTAAAAAAACAATATTATGGCACGTATTAAAACAGTAGATCCGGCAGAGGCTACCGGAAAAACAAAAGAACTTCTAGATGTTGTAAAATCTAAAATGGGTATGGTTCCCAATATGATGAGAACGATGGCGAATTCTCCCGCTGTACTTAATGGCTATCTTGGATTTAGCAGCGGCCTTAGCACCTCATCTTTAGGTGGTAAATTGGGTGAACTTATCGCGTTGACAGTAGCCAACGAAAACGGATGTAACTATTGTAATTCAGCCCACAGTTTTGTTGCCGGAAAAATGGGCATCAAAGATCAGGATGTTGCAGATGCGCGACATGCAGCCTCTACCGACCCAAAAATAAATGCCGCTTTGACTTTCAGTAAGGAGATTTTAAACAGCCGCGGTGCAGTCTCTGAGGAAGCATTAAGTAGTGTAAGAGCGGCCGGCCATAATGATCAGGAAATAGTTGAAATATTGGCCCAAGTTTCATTGAGCATTTTCACTAATTATGTCAATATTCTTGCCGATACGGACATAGATTTCCCTAAACAGCCGCCCATTGAAAAGAAATAATAACCACTAAAAATTTAAACGATGAAAACAACTTTCAAAACCGAAAAAATTAATGGAGTAGATATTTTTTATAGGGAAGCAGGAGATAAAAGTAAACCGACATTAGTGTTACTTCACGGATATCCTACATCATCACATATGTACCGCAATCTTATCCAGTCGTTATCCGACAAATATCATTTGATTGCTCCTGATTATCCAGGGTATGGTAAAAGTGAGCAGCCACCGATGGCAGAATTTGAATATACTTTTGACAATTTTGCGAGAATAATTACGGCTCTTTTAAAAAAGCTTGAAATTCAAAAGTATAGTCTATATCTGATGGACTATGGTGCACCAGTAGGTTTTAGAATTGCAAGTGCAAGTCCTGAAAAAATAGATACGCTGATTGTACAGAATGGTTGTGCGTATGAGGAAGGATTGGAAGCGTTCTGGGATCCAATCAAAGCTTACTGGGCTGATAAGAACAACAAAGAGGCAGAAAATACATTAAGAGGTTTTCATGATCTCAACGGTTTAAAATGGCAATATACACATAACGTTCCTGATCAAAGCGTAATCTCGCCGGACAATTGGGAAATTGATCTAAGACATCTTGAAAGACCGGAAAATGGGGCGATACAGCTTGCTTTATTTTATGACTATCAAAACAATGTACCATTGTACCCTAGCTGGCAACAATATTTCAGAGATCATCAACCGGAGATGCTGATCGTTTATGGGAAAGATGACTATATTTTTCCCGGTTCTGGAGCAGAAGCCTTCAAAAAAGATGTTAAGAAACTCGAATTTCATTTGTTTAACGCAGGACACTTTGCCTTAGAGTCGCATGGCGAGGAGATTTCGGCTATCATAGATGATTTTCTTGAGCGAAAAGTTCTTGCGGTTAATCTTTAAATGGTTCTGTGTATTGCTTAAGAATATAATTCTCTTTCCCATTCACTGACGTTCAAGGTGAATGGGAATTAAGATCGGGGATATTTAATACAATTATCTTAATAACTAACTCTGAAAATATTAAATCATGGAACAAAGGCATCCTTTACCTCCATTTACATTGGAAACAGCACTTCAGAAGGTTCAATTGGCGGAAGATGCTTGGAACTCTAAAAACCCAGAAAAAGTCGCACAAGCCTATACATTGGACAGCGAATGGAGAAATAGATCAACTTTTATAAACGGCAGACAGGAGATTGTCGAATTTTTAACTGGAAAGTGGGAAAGAGAACTTGACTATAAGTTAAAGAAAACGCTGTGGGCATTTACAGATAACCGGATTGCCGTTCGTTATGAGTATGAATTTCGTAATGCCGAAGGTCAGTGGTTCAGAGCATACGGCAATGAAAACTGGGAATTTGATGAGAATGGATTCATGCAAAGAAGATTTGCCAGTGTGAATGACCTTCTGATCGATGCATCGGAAAGAAGGCTGTAAGACACCGGTTAACTTGTATTTTGAAAAGCGGGATTTTTTATTATTTTTGGTATGCGTACTATTTGTACGTTACCGAAAATTAATAAAGAATGTACGACCCGCTTTTTGATTACATCGAACGATACAGCGATGCTCAACTCCTAACTTGTGATAGGGAGCGTATTGCCAGTATCATGAAACCTAAAAAACTCCGTCGTAAACAGCTGTTCCTCGAAGAGGGAAGTATATGTGCATATACGGGCTTTATTCTTAAAGGTGCTGTACGCCAATTTAGTATACCAGAAAACGGTATGGAGTGCGTTAACCAACTATGTATTGAAAACTGGTGGATCACAGATCGCGAAAGCTTTATACATCGCATTCCATCAATATATTATATTGAGGCATGGGAGGATACAGACCTACTTGTTTTTCGGAGGCCGGATCTTGATTTGCTTCTGGAAATACCGGCGATTCAACGCATGTTCTGGAAAATGAGCGAGAATAATCACATCGCATCTCAAAAAAGGTTGGACGCAGCAATAAGCCTAAACGCTTTGCAACGTTACGAACGGTTCCTACGGTGCTATCCGGAAATCGTACAGCGATTTCCTCTTCATCACATTGCGTCATATCTAGGTATATCGAAAGAAACTTTAAGTAGAGTAAGAAAACCCAGTAACCAACAAGGCCACCCCCAAAGACGGAAAGTTTGATGTGTTATCGATAGGGTTATGTGGACGGACTGCTTTGGAAAAACTCATATTAACGAAGGAGAGCTTAAGAACATTAGTTAGATCTTTCATGAATTATCTAATAATAGATCTGAACGTCCGCATGATAAATATAATTTTTTGTATCATCCAGTTTCAAATAAACAAAAAATACCATCTTTCATTGAATCCACCGGGTGGCTGCGTCTAGTACTTCATCTCTCCCTTCTTTGACGCGTAAGATTGATGGCTTCACCACTTGGTCTATCTTAACCCCCTGCCGCTGAGCATTGGTACCGTCTGGATAGTAAACCCCTAAACCGGAAATATAAGTAACGAATCCACCAGGCAGGGTGATTTCGGAAATATTTCCGTCTGCACCGGCCGAACTGCTGCCGATGACCTTGGTGTTTGTATCGCGAAGGTTATCGTGTTGCTCTGATGTAAACCTTGTGAGTGCCACCGTAGCAGACTTATTGGCACTACCCCAACCGACATAAATATTTACCTAAACCATATAGACGAAAAAGGCAATTTCAAAGACCAGAAAGAGCTTATGGATGAATTGAGAATGGGTTTCCCCGAAACGGATTTATTCGGGCAATCTGTGCTTACCTCCTCTAGAAGAGCCTATTTATAATGCAATTTTACACTATTGCCGTATATAATTCTACTGAGCAAGAATTTTTCGACAAACTAATTAAGAATAAAATCAACCCGTTTTACGATATAAGGCAACGCAGAGGCTACCGTTCTTCTTTCGGATTTTAGGAAGATATAGCCACTAATCTTATCTTACGTAAGCATGGTCTAAACGGTAAAGGCAAGGGTCCGAATATTCAGGTCCCCTGTCTTTAATTTCTACACAATTTATTATTTCCACTTTTAGCCTATTAACCGGATTTGCCGATACGCGGGAAAGCGTCGCCATCGGCTCGCGGAAACACTCGTTATCACGACGTGCTAGAATTCCTAAGCTTCATTTAAAAACGCTGCTACTGCAGTTCAATCTTGATTAGTGTTGATCACTGCACTTTGTTGCTGTTGCTCCTGTTGATCGGCCAAATAGAGGGTAAGCAGCTTCCTTTCTGGATTTGCCGGCCCGGTATTTGCAAAATCAGGATAACCAACTAAACCGTAATGATTTTCGTGGCTGAAAGCTTCTTCAGCGGATATCAGGTCTAACAGCTCGTGATACAATATGGCCTCAACATTTGTAGCCTGATTTGCATCGGCCAGGAAAGATAAATAATTATCAAGTTGCCGTTGCATATTCTGTTCCCAAGTGAAGTTTTCGCTCCACCTATATCCAAATTCGGTAAACCATACCTTTTTGCCCGGATACCGGTTAGCGATATAATCAAAAATATTGGTAAAATTTCCTGCATAAGGGGTTTTCCCATCACCGGGCAACCTCTTTCCTATATCACTGCTTTTTATATTGGTTTGCATTTCACTGTACCAATGCCAAACAATTTTATCAATACTAGGAGCCGCAGCCAACACTTGATCGAGTAAATAAACAGCGAGCCATCCCGCTATCCCGAACATAGTGATGAGGTCTGGTTTTACAGACTTTGCACCTTCCTCCATGCCTTTTATAAATTGCACCGCCCTTTCAAGTTTGTCCGGATAATAATGTGCAGCTTGTGTTCCTGGCGGTTTTGAACCATTTGTTCTTGTTATTATTAGATTTGTGAATAACTCAAGTTCATTACCTAGCTCCAAGTGCGTAAAATACTGACCATAAGCAGTTGCCCATCCGGCAGCGTAATTATAGGCATAATCATAGGCATCCTGTGGCGTGGGGTATTTAACAATCCAATCTTGATCATCACTGTTATCCTTGGAACGTACTGAAAGCATAGGTAACACTTTTATGCCCGCTGCCTGACACTTCCAGTAGATTCCATAATTTTCCTTGTTCGGACTTGTACTGCTTTCCGAAAAGCCGATATCCGCCGGACTTGTTCCAAAAATACGTCCCCAAAAATAAGCGTCGGGATTATTGCTATATTCACCGTTAGGTTGAGCCGATTGATCCAGCCGATACCACTTTGCACCAATATCCTGTAAAACCTGCACCTGATATGGGTAATTT
>DATMSZ010000500.1:0-31380 GCA_035565175.1 Pseudosphingobacterium sp. | reverse complement strand
AAGAATTTTGATGATCTATCCTAGCTCAGTAAAGTTTTTTAAAAAACAAAAAAGCCATCTCCTTGATTGAAAAGATGGCCTTCTATATAAATCTAAATTTAAACCTTATTTTTTTTCTTCTTGGAAAGGTCTGTACGTACTTTTTGGACGAAATCAAGTGAGCTTTGAGAAGCACCCGCTGCCTGTTCATCAGTAAAATTATAATCCAAAATCAGGTTACTGACAATTTCATACTTAGCTTCCAACACCTTTTTGCGTTCTTCTGCTAATAATTTCTCGGCTTTTTTAGTTCCAAGCATTATTCCTTCATTTTTTGCTTTTTCCAATAAGTATTCTCTGGTTCCCACGGTGGTACTCCTTCCTTGTTTGATTTTGACTTCCTCTTCAAAGATACGTAAGATTTCCTGATTTTCAAAACTCACATAATAGGCAAGGAAGTCGTAAATTCCCTGTCGTACAGACTTTTCCATCTTCCGTTTCATCATTTCGTCATACAGATCGTGCTTGATGTTTTTCAATTCTTCATCGCTTATATCTTTGTGCTTAATGGCCATAAGTGAGGTTAAGACAACCACAGCAAAAGGGTTCAGATTGGTTCTTAGAAAGTATTCGTCCTGATTCAATATTTTATAGCAATTGAATTCATATATCAATCTTGTTCCCATGAATTCTTGCTGGTAGACTGAGGGGTGATAGCTTTTATTCCCATCGGCCAATATGGCTATCGCTGTAATAGGCACCTTGTATTTATCATAAATTTTATAAAAATATTCGAACATGCGGACAGCAAGGTCTCCCTTACCCCTTTTTGATTGCACCTCAATGTGGCAGAGAATGAACTTTTCACCTCCCTCTTTCAGATAAACTTTTACGAGTTTATCTACATACCTGACGCCTTTGTTGTTCGGTTCCGGAGGAAAGAGCGTTTCAAACTCTTTGTCAAGATATTCAAACTCCTTATCTAAATCAAAGACTTCTTTGGCATTAGGAAAAAAGAAGGTAAGAAAGTGGGCAAAGGTCTGCTCCAATATAGATTTCCAGATAGGGTCATCCGTACTTTTGGCAATAGGTTTCTTTTTTGGCATTTTAATGGTTCAACTCCAAGTTCTCTTTTATAATCTTATTGATTCGCTTGCTGTTTACTTTGGCTCATTCAGATTTAGGTATAACACAAACATACAAAATCTAATATTTTTAGCAAAATACATTTTGAGTTTTTATCTTTGTGTACTTCTTAATTTTTATACCTCTCATTACATTAGCTATTTAATTTAACCTGAAAAGTCATAAAGCGAATTTCATCATTTAACTATAAAAATTTTCCGTTTCGAAAAAACTTCATCGTTCGTAACTCCCTGCACAACAACACTGAATTCATCTTTAATATCTCCTGTAGTGAATTTTATCTGCGCCTTCCCTTCGTCATCTGTCAGCACATGTGATTTCCAGCATAATGTGGATAGGTATTGCGGCTCTGACTGCAGAATATCTGCCCCATAAAATTCTCTTTCTGAATAAATCCCTGCCACTTCTAAAGCACCAGTGTATTCTTCAGTTTGGCAACCGTAATAGACTACCGGTTCAACTCTGAATCTTACTCGATCGCCGCTTAGATCAATTCTTTTTTCGTACAGTTTACCAACAATGGGTTGATATCTATTGGTGCTATATTCGTAGTTTAAAAAACCAGCATCATCGACGTAATCTCCGCAGGCATTGGACCCCGGTTTTCCTTTATAGGCATATAAAGACGTGTTGCCCCTACTCCCATTCACCGTTACTTCTTCCAGCTGAAAAACATTTTCCATCCCACCTAATGCCCCATCCTGACTTTTCGCTAAACCGCTTGCTCCGAGAGTGCCGCCATCAACTTTCATGTCTTGCGCAAGCTTTCTATTGATACCGCTAGATGGGTCGTCCAGTTCTATGGAAAAGCCATTGTTTTTACCATTCGATACCATAAGAGTAAGCCTATTATTAGATCCGGATACAAAGAGGTGTTCCCTATCTAGCTTGAACGAGCCATCTTTTCCGGTTTTTATTAAATTGAGATCATCGCCACCTAAAAGAGCTAGTTCTACAGGCTCTTTTAGCGTTTTTTTAAATTTCGTCACACGACCTATAACAGAAGGAATCTCCAATGCTTGTATACTGTCTCGAGCATCAACCTGCATAATATCTGTCCATGTATATCTTCTCCACCCCTTGACCAACAAAACATCTTCCAACAAATCTTTATTGTTATAGTTTGGCCATCCGGAATGGGTAATGTTGGCAGGCATCTCAAAGCCTTTTTCGAGATACACATAGTCATCAATAAATTTAAATGTGCTTTCCATACGATTAGATTGTACTACCGCAACAGAGAATAATCCTTTTAAAGGTTTTTGAGAGGAGTCTTTTACCGTTATATGCGCTTCTACCTCCGTCCGCACCCCGTAAACCGATTTATTCAGATTGATATCCGTTTCAATTCCTTTACTATAATGAGCAAAAAACAACCGCTCTCCTAAAGGTCTGTTTAATTCATCCAGAACGGTAAGGGTTGCAATACCTTTTGGAAGCTTATCTAGCGGAATCTTAAGTGTATCTTTCACCGTGGTCTTTGCTTTGAATAAAATATAAGCTCCGTTGTGATTGCGAATCAGGATCTGTAAAAGCGCTGCATCCTTTCTTTTATTAAAAAGATGAAGTTGAAGCGTATCGTCGGTCACAGCTTCCGGCAAATGAAAAGTCAAACGATTATTGGATAACTTTGGCAGGTTATAAATAGTGTCTTTTATCAAATGCTCCGATGATTTGATCTTCACGGAATAAACATACTTGCCCTCCGGTACGATGCTAAATTTCCCGGTACCATTGCTATTGGTCTCTATTGTATCCACGACAGCATCTCCTTTATACAGCAGGCCTGTTACCGATACAGGATTTCCATCGCTGTCTTTTGTTTCTACGGCAACCAATGAGGGTAAACCGGCTACCAGATCTCCGCTTTCCGGGAAAAAGTTTACTTGTAGATTTCTTTTAACAGAACTTGGCAATAGTGCGTTAAGATGCTGGACGTGGTTATTGTATTTTACGCTCGTATGAAGGACGGCTTTGGTGGCGGTTAAATAGGTGGTAGGTATATCCACGATTGTCTCATTTTCTTTGATCTTAACTACCTGAAGGGTGTCTTTTCCTATTGTGAAATAGGCAGTGGGATACGTCTTATCTTTTCTATCTACACTTACCGTTAATCTCGCTCGTATGCTCTCTTTTTTAGCGGATGAGTCTAACAGCTCGATGCTACTTTTGAAGCCTGGCACGCTGGTAGATTTGACAGTAATCGGTGTGCTGAAAGATGTAACAGGCTTATTATGCTTATCCAATATATTGGTATACGCAACTAATTCATATTTTCCTGCTGGTATCGAATCAGGTAAAATAAGATCGCCAGCGCTGATCCCTTTTTCGATTTTGAACTTACCGGACAAAGCCACAGTTCGGTCATCATGTCTAAAAAGGAAAAGGTGAAGCAGCTTATGTTTTGATATGTCTACAGCACCATTGTTTAATAAATAGGCACTGAACCATATAGGTTCATTTTCCGTGTAAACAGTTTTATCAATATGTAAAAATAAGGGTATACGAAGCTGGGTCTTATTAAAGTCTTCTATTTTCTGCTGAATTAACGAAAGCGTGGGATTATCAGTTTGGCAGTAGCCTTTGGTAGTGAATAAACAGATGAAGAGTAGTAAATAATATGAATATTGGATAAAGCGCATAGGCAATTTGGTTTCCGTCAAGCAGCCGCGAGAATTGATAATGTATAAAGTTTTTATTTCAAATTAGCTGTTTTGCTCACCTAAATGTAATTAGTTTGTTCATAAAGAAGTTCCATAAGAAAACAATGAGAACGCTAACAAGTTTGCTGATATAAAAGTTAACATAAAAATTTTCTACCAAAAGATAAATTATGGTTGTATTCAATAGTAATCCAACAGATGACACAGCAAAAAACGAGAAGAACTTAGTAAATTTTATTGGAACTTTCTCCTCAAATGTCCATCGCTTATTAAAGTAATAATTGGAAGTTGTTGCAAGAATAAACCCAATTGCATTAGCAACATAAGCATTAAAACCAATGATCTCCTTTAGCAGAAAGGTAAAAAAATGTCTATCAAAAAGCCACTTGAGCCAATTATACCAAATCTAAAAATTCTTCGCATAATAAAATTGGTTAGAGATTTTACTATGGAGATTAATCTAATTTGAAATTTTCATGACAGCAAATATTTTACACATAACCCTTAATTGCTTACACCAAAACTGCAATCGACGAATATAGAATCGAAATAATCCGCCTACAATTTTTTTACTGTCACAGGAACTGCATTTAACGAGAAAGGCCTTGGACAGAAAAGTCAGAAAGGCCTACGCTGAAATATGTGAATCCCTTTCAATTCGAAAAAACAACAAAGAAAATTAAAAGAAATTTATTTTTCGGCATTAGCAATAAAAAAGAGAGAAGGGTAAACGAAAAGAACAATAATTAAATTTAATTTGGTATTACTAGCTGACGACTATTTGCCTCATTATGGCTTGCCTTATGAATCAAAAATCAGGGTGAGCTGGTGGCAAAAAGCAAACTATACCTTTAATTCTCATTCATGGAGCTACCATCAGTTTCTTAGTTACCAATCTGTTACAGAAATGGTTTGAATAAAAATAGGGTGTCTATGCGTGGACACCCTATTTCCCAATGTCCTATTAAATCCCTATTTCAACTGCTCAACATTTGTGTCGTAAACACCTTCGGTAATCCCGTTTATTTTTAAACCAACTCTCGCAAAAAGCGATTTAGTGTTATTCAACTGATCACCTACGTTTAACTCCAATTCAACTCGTCCAGGACTAACTTCCGAAAGCTCTACACTACTCATTTTCTGTCCAAAGTCAACAAATCTAGTATCATTGATCATGAGGCTTATATATTCAATTTCTCTTGATGGATCAACTGCAGTTACATCAAAAGATGCTTTAAGTACACCTTCTGTTAAGGTATAACTTATATTGGAAATAGTATAGTACGGTTTAACAGTATAATCTGCGACAGTATTACCTTTCACCTGCACAAAAACGGTATCTTGGCTGCTTGCCCATGGACCATTTCCATTTACTGTCACCATTTTATAATCTCCATCAAATAATGTAGCTGCAAATGAACCATCTTGTGTTACATACAGATTGATAGGCGTTTTTAATGCATAACCGTCTTGCCAAAGCTGTAAATAAACCGATTGATTTGATCCTCTAACCCCTATGGCTTGCCCATTATAAACTACCCTACCTGTTAACTTCGCCTCAGGAGCCTCATAATTATCTTTGCCACACGCTGCAAGCGCGACAAATAATGCGGTAATTATTCCTATATTGATAATTCTTTTCTTCATCTGAATAAATCATTAAATATTTACTGGTATGGGTTTCTCACCATTTTTGGATTGTTGTTAATCCATCCTTGATCAATGAAACTATAATAATTTTGATACCTAAAGTTTCGTGGATATAAGGTATGGCTCGCCCGCTGCCTATCAAAAACCCACTTTCCATTGTTCGGACTTCCTGGCGCATAAATTCTATAAGGAAATAAAACATAATGCGTTGCATTGTAATTACTTGCATTACCATTCCAAATCTCATGCGCCTTACGCCATCTTTTCAAATCCCACCAGCGATGGTCCTCAAAAGCAAATTCCACGCGATCTTCCTGCACGATATCATCTAACGTAACTTGCGTTAAAGGCTGAATTCCTGCTCTTTCACGAACTTGGTTTATATAACCTGCTACCTCGCTTTGCGATCTACCGAGCTCAAGAGAAGCTTCTGCAGCAATCATCAATACCTCAGCATAACGCATACGCACAAACCACATTTCACTGCCTCTGCCCCTTGTAGACGCGTCTCTATTTTCGTCAATAAATTTCCTTACATTAAAACCTGTTTTGTTTACATATTGATCGTTTGTTGCAGTAGGACCATCTTGGCTAGTAATTAATCCTCCATAGGCTGCATTAGAGGTTCCTGGAGCAGCGGTAATAGTTCGCAAACTACCATTATCTAAATATTTAACGCCCGCTTGATAAGTAATTGTAGTACCCCTAAAATCTGCCCCTGAATAAATAACCGTTCCATATAAACGAGGGTCTTTGTTTTGAAAAAGTTCAGCAGGATCATCATAATAAATATAATCACCATTAGCATCTCTTGTCTTTAGAGTTCCATTTCGGTCGTTCACATATTCGAAGGCTTCCACTAAATTCAATACGGGCGTCATAATATTGGCATCAATATCACCACGAGCAGAAGAAGCAATATTGTTATTAGTAAATGCGTGTGTCTGACCGGGATAAATATAGTCCTTTGCCCAAATAACTTCAGGGCTTCCTTTTACACAAACCGCCTCGTAAAAGTTTCTTCCTTTATCAGCATTATCATTATATAGTCGATAACGGCCTCCAGAAATAATCTCCTGTGCTGCGTCATAGGCAGTTTGATAATATCCTGGTGCCCTATCAGCAGGTATTCCTACTTCGTTTCCAGCTGTTTTCACGTCTGGTGTTTTACTATTATACTTCGCTATAGATGCGGCATATAATGCCGCTCTTGCTTTTAAAGTCAATGCGGCCCATTTATTTGCACGTGCCGCATTTGTATTAGATCCTGGATCATCAGGCAATAAATTAGCAATCTGTGTGCACTCGTCTATAATATAATCATATAAACCTGCCTCCGTAGAACGTGGGATCTGTAATCCAGAAACATCCGAACCTACCTCATAATCAAATACCTCATCGCCTACAATTGGCATCCCACCTAAGCTGCGACACATATTAAAATATGTCCAAGCTCGAATAAAACGTGCTTCGCCTTCCATTTGATCTCGAACATCTGCTGTCAACGATTTGGCTGCTTCGGAACGGATCCCTACTAAAAACTCATTGAGATTACGAATTAGCGTGTAATCATACACCCTCCACTGCGCGTCATCATAGGTTTGCAAATTGTTCGGACCTCCACTTGAAACACCTGCTTCATCCAGTAAGGTGTAGCTATAGCTGTCTGTAATATTTTGCCCCCACATAATACGACCGTAATAATTGGCTAATACGGAATTAATCATATTCTGGTCCGAAAAAATCTGATCATTGTCTAAAACAGATTGCGACTCGCGTTCCAAAAAATCTGAGCACCCATTAGAAACAAGGAGTAAAGCGCTCACTATATACATATATAATCGTTTCATCTTTTTATAAAGTTAAATTTACACCTAGGTTAATCACACGGTTGGTAGGATACTGTAATTGAGAATCGCTTGTTAGTTCCGGATCGATTTTCATTTCACCCAAGTTATCGATACTGAATAGGTTTTGCATCATAGTGTAAATCCGCAAGTTTTGCAAGCCTATTCTATCCGACCATTTTTTGGGAAAGGTATAGCCTAACTGTAGATTCCGCAGTTTGATATAGTTTACGTTCACCAACCAAAAATCGCTCTTCCAATAATTACTATGAGCCTGATTGCCTCTGATTAGGGTTGGATACTTCCCTGGAATAAGTTCGCTATTAGGATCTGTTATATCTGAAAGCATCCATTGATTTCCCATATAATAGGCTGGATTATTACCACCATCATGAAAGGGTAGTATGGCCTCATACCCAGGATTGAAGGAAGCAAAGCCGGCACCGGTAAAGTCAACTGCCAAATCGAAGCCTTTAAACTGAACGGCAAGGTTCAGCGCAAAATTCAGATAAGGAAGACCTCCCTGACGGTACCCTATAGGTCGTTCATCTAAATTATTAATCACACCATCGCCGTTTATATCTTCGTATTTCACATCCCCTGGACGTAACGTCGTATTACCCTGACGATCATTATCGATTGGGTAGTTCGCTATTTCCTCCCAGCTTTGGAACTGGCCGACAGAATGAAGACCCCAATTTAAAAATGCATAGCGCTCCCCAATAGCATTACGATATTGATCATATGAATTACCGAAACGTGGCTTGTATTGCTGCCAGTCTAACTGCCTCGCGTAAGTAAAATTTCCTCCAATGGAATATTTTACTTCATTGATGTTACTACTCCAAGCGATCGATCCGTCCATACCGGTGTGCACATCGGAGTTTAAGTTTTCGTAAGGCAAAGAGAAACCCGTTTCTTGTGGTATTAATACATCATTTCGGGAGGCGGGTAATCCAGATCTTTTTCTACGAAAATAATCTACAGCCCCCGTTAATTTGCCTCCAAAGAGCGAGAAATCTAAACCCACATCGAACATATGCGCACGAATCCACGACAGATTAGTTTCGGCTAAACCCCGGGGATTCGCCCCAACAATGTACTTGCCGTCCAGGGCAGAACCTCCATTATTGTAGGTGTAACCGCTGAGGTAATCGAATGCATAGTACTGCCAGTCGTCCAAGTTATCATCCCCTAGTAAACCGTAAGATGCTCGCAACTTTAGATCAGAAACTATATTGCCTACCTCAGAATCTTTCCAAAAATTCTCCTGCGAAATTCTCCAACCACCAGAGACCGAAGGGAAGAAGCCCCAACGAGAGTTTGGTGGAAATTTCCAGGATCCGTCGTAGCGGGCAGACAATTCCAAGAGATACTTTTGGTCGTAATCGTAATTTAGTCTGCCTGCAAATCCCGCTCTCGCTTCTGTGTTAATACCTGTGTCATTATAAGTATCTAACGTTGGGAAATAGATAAGACTTAGTTCGTTGGAAGCAGGACGGTCATGAACATAAACGTCGGGATTATCTCTTTTTATCGTTTCCGCAGCTCCTAAAATATTCAATCCGTGTTTTCCAAAACGTTTATTATAGGTAAGTGTGAATTGTGTAGTATACTCTTCCACTCTTTCGATCGATCTTTCCCTATACGGGTTATCCATGCTAAATACAACTGGATAGGTATCCGTTGCTTCATCATAACCATATAACTTATAGGTATATTCTTGGTTATCCATCCACTTGTTTCCCTGATAATAACCGACAATACCTCGAGCTTTCAAATTAGGAGTAATCTCATATTCAGCGTTAAAGTTTAGCTGCATAACCCTCCAAGTCTCTTGGTATTCACCCGATAAATCGTAGTTTAGCATTGCAAAGTTGGTTTCTGTATTAGCAGATGTTTTTGCAGGATAAAGCGGGTTATCATTAGCGTAAGGACGAGCTGTTGGTAAATTGCGATAAGTAGCAAACAGTGCTTGCCAAGTATCGTCTCCCCCCGGCACCCCTGGCTGGCGGCGTTTTTCTATACGACCGTTAAGGTTACCACCGATTTTCAATTTTTTCGACACGCTTGCTTCAAGGTTCATTTGAACGTTAGTACGATAGAATCCTCCATAATTTTGTATCACAGACTCCTGACTAAGGTGACTTAGTCCAAGATAGTAATTGATATTTTCTGAACCTCCGCTAGCATTGCCAGATATATAAGTCTGTGGGGATGATTTTAGAATATAATCGTACCAGTCGAACGGCCGATATCCCTTTTCTGTTCCTTGTTCCCATTTTGCCAGATCATCCTTAGTATAGAGTGGGTCGGCAACACCGGTAATCGCATCAGACTGAATATAACTGCGCACATAGGTAGACACGTCTGCTGGTTCCGGATAACGAAACATCTTCTGTGTACCATAGTACGAATTAATATTGAAGGAATTGTTTTCTCCCCTTTTCCCTTTTTTGGTTGTTACTACAACCACTCCGTTTGCTGCTCGCACCCCATAAATAGCAGCTGATGCGTCCTTCAATACAGAAACGGACTCAATATCATTAAAATCCAGGTTATTGAATTGCCCAGCATCTTTTTGAACCCCATCTATTACATAGAGAGGATTACCCATATTCCGAATACTGATATTAGTGGACGCACCTGGCCGCCCGTCAGGCATACGGCTGTTAACCCCAGCAATTTTTCCTACAAGTGCACCGGAGGTCGTAGTTGCTACAGATCGGGAAATATCATTGGAACTCACGGTAGAGATCGCCCCCGTGACAGATTCTTTCTTTTGAGCTCCATACCCTACGATGACCACCTCACTTAATTTAGATTCATCGGGAGACAAGACAATATTAATTGCACTAGAAGTGGATGGATTTGGCAACTCCCTTACTTGGTATCCCACATATCTGAACGTTAATGTCACGTTCAACTCTGTTGTTTGCAATCGGAATCGACCGTTTTCATCTGTTGTTGTTCCTATTTTAGGCTTTCCAGTCACGTAAACAGACACTCCTTGTAAAGGCAGGTTACTTGTATCTTTCACTACTCCCTGAAAGATATTCTGTTGTTGACGCCTTTCTTCCAACCCCACGGGCCTCTTTGCGTGGGCTTTCGGTGGTGAAAACAAATAAAATGCAATGAAGAAAATGCACAACAATCTAAGTTGAATTACAGGTTTAATTTTTGACATAGAGACATATTTAAGCTTATTGGTTTTGTTAGTTATCTTCCTTTCTATGCTATTTTAGAAAAATCGTTTTAGCTAGGATAATCATAATGTTAGGTGGTCAGTTAATTTCCCCTCTTAACGACTCAAAGAAAACGATTTAGCAACGAGAATTCAGGCTATTTTTGTATCAATTGTTCATCAATTTGTCTTATACGGATTATTCCAATAAAAGACATTATATATCGCTATATGCAGGGAAGGCGGACGGAGGGGAGAAGTGAGAAGAGTTATTGGATAATTGATGAGCCCGACAGGATATCGGGCTCATTATTAGAAATCTATTTCATTGCTATACAAGCACATAGATCTCTCCATTTCAGTCGAGGTGACTTAAAGCAAATTTGAGACACTTTAATTTATTCCAAAATCAATTCAATAACCGGAATTTCCACATTTGGCTTCACCACAGGTAAATCCATGATCAGATCCGATTCTCCAGCGGTAATGGTCATATGTGAACCGGGTTCTGTTCTCGACGTGTACTTGACTTCAGAACCATCGTGTAAGAACTGTGCATATTTCACCTTACCCTTAAGCCCTGGAAGATAGAGGGTTTTAAAAGGCCATTGCAAAAGATGGACATATAAACGCTTCGTATCAGGATTATAGGTTAAAAAGCAGTTATCTGGCTTTTTGAAATCTTCAGGAGCGGCCGTGCAACCATAAATGGATCTATTGTTATACTTCATCCAAGTCCCTAAGCCCTCCAATCTTTCAGTTGCCCTATCGTCAAAGTACCCTCGAGCGGTTGGCCCAACATTTAAAAGTAGATTTCCACCTTTACTTACTACTTCTATTAACATCGCAATTAACTGATTAGTGCTCTTCCAGGTGTTCTCATCTCTATGATATCCCCAAGAGCCTGAGAAAGTCTGGCACGTTTCCCAAGCAACTCGTTTTCCATTTTCCTCGGGCCATTTGTTTGGCATAAACTGCTCCGGTGTACGATAATCCCACCCCCAATCACCCTCATTTAGGTCTAATCGGTCATTAACAATGATCTCCGGCTGTAGTTTTTTGGTTAACTTAAGAATCCCTTCACTATCCCAATCTTCATGCCCTTTTCCATCTTTGCCCGGATATGAAAAATCATAAAACAACAAATCTATTTTTCCATAGTTCGTTAAGAGCTCTGTAATCTGATCTTTCATAAACTGACGATATTTATTCATATCGCGTTTACTATTGGAAGCCCTTGCTTCTTTATTATTACGCATAGCATGTGTGCCATCAACAATAAAATCAGGATGATGCCAATCGATTAAAGAATAGTAAAACCCGATCTTCAATCCCTCGGCGCGACAAGCCTCCACAAATGGTTTTAAAAGGTCTCTTGCGGCCGGTGTATTAGGTGCTTTGTAATCACTCACTTTGGTATCCCATAAGCTAAACCCTTCGTGATGCCTCGCCGTAATCACGACATATTTCATTCCTGCTTTTTTCGCATAGGCCGCCCATTCTTTCGGATTATACAGATCTGGATTGAACAAATTGAAATAGCGTGCCTTATAATCTTCCGTACTAATTTGCTCTTGTTGCTGTACCCATTCATGCCGTGCAGGTACGGCATACAGGCCCCAATGGATAAACATGCCAAAGCGATCATGTCTCCACCAAGCCATTCGCTTATCCTTTTGTTCTTTGGTTTCCTTAGCCCAGTCGGGAGTGTTACTTTGAGCTTGTGCCTGTGCACTGCCTAAAGATAAACACATCATAAATAACAGATATAATTTACAGGTTCTCATAATATAATTTGGTTTATGCATAATTACGCATCCCAGCCTATATTACATATAGTTATTTTAGCATAGTATTGAGTTATTTTGGCAGGTAGTTATTTAGTTTTCCGACTAGATTCCCTGATAATAAGGTCGGAATCTAATAAAACCTGTGTTTCGCCTTGTTTAGGATGATTTATCTGATCTATTAAAATTTTTACGGCTTGCTGCGCTACTTCTATTAGTGGCTGTTTCACGTAGGTTAGCGGACAATAAAAAAAATCAAATGCGTCACCTTCATCAAAACAAACAATGGCGACGTCATCAGGTATTTTTAAACGTCTGTTGTTTAGAAATTTCAGTCCATATATAGAAAGCGTATTTGTCGCAAAAAATAAAGCATCAACCGCTTGCCCGTCCTTTATCAAGGATCCTATTTGCTCTTGAATTTCCCGTTCTGCATGATCATAGGCTACCTCAAAGAGTAAAGGTTTCACGGATTCCTCTGTATGGTCCTCAATTGCACGGATATAGCCTTTAATGCGCTCCTGCATATGGATCAAATTGCTTTTATAAGCGATCATTGCGATCCTTTTGTAACCATTATCAATTAGATGACCGGTGGCTTGATAAGCAGCTTTAAAATTATCTGTGATTACATAATTAGTTTGAATCTCTGGAAAATATCTATCGATCAATACAAAAGGAATATTTGATTCATTTAAATAGTTTATCTGTGCCTCTGTATGCTCTGTTGGTGCGATAATAAATCCGTCAACCTGCCTTTTAATCAATACATCCATTAAATCCTGTGACTTTTCGGCATTTTCATCCGAGCTACCAAATATAACCGTATAATTATCCTTCTTGGCTTCGTCTTCAATCGTACGAGCTATATTAGCAAAAAAGGGATTGGATATATCGGCAACTACTAAACCTATCGTAAATGATTTTCCACTTTTTAAACTTTTTGCTATTTGATTTGGCTGATAATTTAACTCAGCTGCTTTTTTCCTAATAACCTCTGCTATCTGCTTTCCTACCCTCGCTTCCTTTTCTTTGTTATTTAGCACATAAGAGACCAAGGCCGTTGATACGCCTACAGCTTTTGCTATATCTTTTAATGAAACTTTCTTATTCATTTGTCTATTTTTTTCTTTAATGGTCGGATGGAGCTTTTGACGTGTACCTTTTTTTTCGCAAAAAGGTACCGAAAAACTCCCGGCTGCAAACCTTCTTTCAACGTTGGTACAGTTACTTAGCCTCTACTACCCGAAGCTTTGGAGGCCGGCCTTCAGGTACCGAACAACTGACCCCTCGATACATCATGGCGCCAATTGCGACCAAGTCTACTAGCCCTCCTTTATGTTTGCTAAAAAACTGAATCCTTGAGGTGACAAGTTTTGCTCTTTGGCAATTTATCCGATAATCATATTTTTGTTCGCAATATAATGTTTAAACGATTAAGTTAAAACTTAATTAGATGAAAACAAGACTTAAAATTTACCCTATTTAAATGTTTCCATAATTTCCCTTGGAGACATCTCTGTAATACCAAAAAAAGACTTCTGTCCCGATAAATATCTTTCTTGCAGTTCAAAATTTTCAAAGGCGGCACCTCCGGGAATTGCTAAATAGTTGTTGACATCTCTATTACCTCCACTCCAGTATTTTGCCCTACCATTTACTCTGACACGCAATTGCGTAGTTTCCATCACCCGTTCTTTACGCCAGTACTGAGTCAATTTAACCGGCGCTCGATAACGCCAACTCTTTTTTAACCTTGCCAGAGAATCCGTAGGCCATCTTCCTAATTCTTCTGAACTTTCATTGCTAGTAGCAAATGCAAAGTAGTCTCCTCGCTTGCTTTGTTGAAGTTTCGATGCGGCATAAGTATCCTTTTCAATGAAATCAATTCCGTTATAGTCTTTATAAAGTGTTCGGGCATCAATAATTTCATCTTTAAGGTGTAATTCACGTAAACGGGCGTAGTTCCCCATCGTAGCGGTAATATTGCAATAATCCATTTGCTCACTGCCAGGTCTGTCAAACACCTGTACGCCAATTTCCTGAGGACGATCGCTTCGGATGGAGAGTTTTAAATAAGGATGTGCGCCAGATATAAATCTTTCTAAAAACACATACAACGATAGCTCTTCGATCTCTGGGTGTAGCGGATCAGGATGCGAAATAATGCCACGGGTATTCGCTGTCGGATAAAACGAGCTCTCTTTTTCTTCACCGCCGGCCCACATAAGCTTCCCCCATTTGCCATCAATTTGTGAAGGCGATATTTCGCTAAATTCGATTTTCCCATTTACTATCGGCTCAATAGCTAGGAAGTTTAAAAGATACATGTCGCCACCTCGTTCAATGCCAAGTCGGATCAAGCCCCTAGGGCCACCCCCATATAAGCCATTGGTTGTTTCAATTCCGTAAGGCCAGAGACTAAATACAATTCCGTTGCGTATACCCCAAAGAGCCGCATCCTTACCGCTTTCCGGTAGGATCCAAGCATGTTTACCGCTTTGTTCTTGCGCAAATACAGGTAACCACGATATGAATGTCCAAGCAATCGTTATCGCGATAACCGATAATACTTTCTTAAAAAATTCACTCATTAAATCAATTTTTACGTAGTATCTTGGTTAATGTTTCTTTGAGCCATGTTTCACTTTTTGGAAAATCTGCGTAAGACTTCAACGGATCCAACAGCGGGTCATCAGGATTAATGCCAGCACTTTGTAAAATCGCATAATCCTGCAGCGATTCGGCAAATACTTCCCATCGAATGGAGTCATACGGACCATCAGGACCCGGATAAACAATAAAAGGGTCGCCTGAGGCAATTCCCGGATAAGCGTATCCTGCCCCCTCCTCAAAGGGATTCAAGGCTTCTTCTTTATCTAATTTATACCAATAGTTGTAACCCCAATGCAGAAATCCCAATGCTTTAAAACGATAAAATAGCCAACCCGACATTCTGATCTTTGCTAAAGGAGTATCGTATAATCTATTCAACCAGTTGTCACGCGGACCGGTACAGTAATATACCCAGTGCGGAATCCCTTCTTTTATATAATCCTGAGCTGAACTAATAATTGGCACGGGGATATCTGTTAAATGTTCTCTTCCATATCGCACATCACTTAGAGCATCCATCACCTTCATCCATGGTGCAATTCTGCGCAATATATCTCGCGCCCTTTTGTAGTTGGCAACATGTTCCGACCAGGGTTCATCTGAAAGATGAAAATAGGAATCCTTCAGTATATCTTCCTTCTGCAGAAACATATGAAGTTCAGGCAAATATTGTTCTAAAAAATTGATATAAGTGGGTGAGGTTGCCTTTAATTCTTTATCCCATAAAAGTTCATATTTCCCATTTCGTTTTGTGTACACGTGCATTGCATCTTCCACGCCCCAATATAGCCACAGATGTCCCCATTCAAACTTTTTGTACCCAAGCTCCTTACACATATCTACAAAGCGTTTTATGATCGACCAGTCAAAAGTGTACTTGCCAGGGCTCATTTCATTAATGATTAGCATCTGACATGGGTTTTTAAAGACTTCTCTCAATTCAAATAGATTTTGAATAAATGCCACGTCATTACCATGTTCAATTAGATTTTTCATTTGCGCCCTTGTCAACTGCCACCAGCGCTCGCTATAAAGGTCAGTTTTATGATAAAGAGAAGTAGCCTCTCCACGCCACCAATGTGTTACATGGAAATTTTGTCGGGGTTTAATAATCAGCGAACTCACCTGTAGTTTAAGCGTTAAATCTCTTGTTTTTTCTTCTTTGCCTTCTTTCCAGCTTAGTCTAACTATATAATCATGCTCACCGGGTTCGATACTGGCTGGAATGTCTAAGGTTACCCAAAAAGATCTGCTGGCAAAAGGATTGGCATCTACCTTTGTTAACGGATACAATGGATCGGGCAGCAAACCTGGTAAATACCCCGCGCCTTCTAGTTCTTCCGGTCTAACATCTGTATTAAAATGACGTAATGGTACGAGCTCAACATAACGTACTAGCGGGTCGAGCTCCTCCGCTTCTATGGAGCAGGCAATTTGCGTTTGATCTTTCATATTGCTGTGAAAACCTACCTGAAAAGAAACTTTGCTATTTCTTGCAACATCTAGCTCTAACAGAGGGGATGTGCTGGCTGGAGATTGCGGAAAAATACGCTTTAAAGAAGTTTCTAACCAAACCTGCATATTTTCCTGTGCCCCCTGTTGCTTTTTTGCAAGTACTTGATTAAATAAAGAAAACGCAAAAAATAATATGAACATCCATTGGATTTTCTCAAGTCGTGCCATCTTTTATTATTTAGGTTATATAATTCGAATGTGACAGAAACTATCCTACACGATGTCAGGCGCTAGCAAATACAATCGTCACCACAGACATCTTCTTCTCCTGTCTGTTCAACCAACCCACGTTCCAATTCCTCGTTTGTAGCTGAACGTACTTCATCGACAACGATTTCTATGCGGAAGTCATCGTCAAGCGTTTCATGATCCTCTTTCTTTAAATAGATTATCTTTTCTTCTCCACCTGTCATTCCGTTTAGCTCTGCTTCTAATGCTGACAGAATTTTACCGCTTCCTTGAATATATGAAATGGCAGGCCCTCCCAGTATATTTTCAATCATCTCCCCCTTGCCGTTAGACATTTTATAGCGAAGTGTTACCACTTTATTGGACGTTATTTGCATAAGCATATCATTTCCCTTTCATCTAAAAAGAGCACATGAGTTTAGGTAATTATCCGATGTGTAGGCCTGGGGTATCCTGGCAAAAAAACATCGGTTGTCTTTAACTCAATGCGGGCGTTGGTTTCCGTTTCAATAGTTGATAAAGCATCGTTTACAATAGTTTTCAAAACGATCGGATCGCATTGGATGCGAGCATTTATCAACATCTCGATCCTATTTTCCTGCCAATCATCATCAATATTCGGCTCATATTCTTGAGAAGACAGTGCAGTAAAGCTTATTTTTCGCACCCGATCTATTCCCTTTACTAAAAATTTAAGATGACCTATAGGAAGTGCGTAGTCATTTATGCGCTTGTGTATCCGCTTCATGAGGAGTTCACAAACTTTATGCGCGTTATCATCCGACCGTACAATTAGCAGGTAATCTAACCATGTCAACGCAGCCTCTCCGTCACCATAGATATCGTAATCAATATTTAATGATGTTCTCTCGCCCGTATAATTAAATTCCCCTATTTGGTCCAACCAGTGCAAAATCGATTTTTCATCCAATGAGTTCTGATAAATTATCTTCTTATGAGGAAACTTATCCTCAACCAAGCGTTGAAGTTCAGCAAGTCTATCTTTCGATAATAAATCAATTTTATTTACTACAATAATATCCGCTTCCTCCAGCTGTTTCTTGTAAATGTAATTAACACTGTCTTTGAATAATTTTGATTGTCCTATTAGTACCGGCAACATCGCCGCATCAGCAAAGACAGAGAGCGTCACCTTTAACTCCTGATGGTAAATGCTCAATGGATTTAAAATAGTGGAAACTAAATCAGTACAGGATCCAACAGATTCTGCAAAAATTACGTCAACCTGAAACCGCTCTTCCAATTGGACAATATTTCTTTCGAAAGCATCGAAGTTACAGCAGAAACAACTCCCCGTTACTTCTTTCGTAGCGATTCCACTATGATCTATAAATGCGGTATCAACCAGCTGCGTCCCCTGATCGTTGGTGATAACACCTACACGTTTACCTGCTGACTGCAATAAATGGCATGCTTGATTGATGGCAGTTGTCTTTCCACTTCCTAAAAAACCACCCAAAATATGTACGTGCATATCCTTCCTATTTAATGAACGTTATAAATGTACCAAGGGTACTGGCTACCTTAGGTTAATTGTTGTTTTTTACCCGCAAGCAATACGTTATCTACAGGAATTTCGCCATATACAACGTCCAAACTTGGTTTTCCTGATTTTAAATGTACCTGGCCAAAACCCGTATTTGTAGATAAGAAAGCTGAAAAATCTCCAACTTTTGAATCGATATATAGTATTTTATCTACTGCATCGTAGCGTAAGCCGGTAAGTCCCTGTATGCAAGCATAACTGGCCATTGCCCGTGCATACCAACTACCGCACTCGTATTCATTAAAAGGATTTCTTACCCGCCCGTCATATCTTTTTCTACATGCACGAATGACTTCCAGCCCCTTCTCTACTTCACCAATCTGCATCAAGTGTGAAGCAACCTGGTATTCTATTCCTGTCCAAACTTCATTACTGTAAACAAATGGTAGAGAAAGCATGCCGCCTTTGGGCCAAGTGCATAAAAGCAAACCTCCTTCATGTCCCATTGCATAGGTGGGACGTTGAGGGTTAATATGGTCACTCAAATCATGTTTCAAATTATATTGATGTACTGCCTTCAGGTGGCTATTTACTTTTTCCTGATCGAGTGGATTGTCTAAGCCGCACATCGTGGCCATCCACGTTCCTAATACACCGTCGGATAAACAACCTGTACCATATTGATATTTAGGTCCTTCTTTTTTTAATATTTCTACCGCCTCGGGTGTATATTGTGTATGGAAAGACTGTGCCTCGGTAGGGTCGGGAGCTTTCAGACCTGTCCACTGTATTTTTTGAATAAAATACTCTCCATCATATAAATCGCTCTCCAAATATTTTTTCCCTTTCTCATATAGCGAAACATAGCGTTTCATATTTTTCTTCTGATAAGTACCCATTTCGATAAGTGCTTTCAATGCGCCTAGATAAAAACTGGTGCACATACCATTTGGTCCCCAGAATTCAATATCGTAGGTATTATGATGTGGTTCTTCCACGATACCCTTTTCTTTTGGGTCCCAGGTAAGAATACAATAATCAAGGCTTTTCTGCACCATGGGGTATAACTTTATCATCCACTCATCATCGCCCGAAATTCGCCAATCTCGAAAAACCTTCATTATTCCTCCAAGTTGACCATCTGCGGCGGCATGAAAATCATGCTTTAAGGGACTAATAGGCAAATTCGCTCTGAAGCCCTGATGTCCTTCAATATTTTGATTTTCACAGAATTCGGTTAAGCGTAAGCTTCTCTCCAAGGCCGGAAAAAGATGTGGTAGCGCTTGTGCATAGTTCCACACATGTGTACAAGAGCCATCACAACAACCATTATGCGGAAAAATGCCTTCATAGGCCCACAACCGGCCATCGTGCTGCCTTCTTACGGTAGGTGTTTTTAGAATACTCAGATTAGCCGCGACAGCTTCCATCACCTCGGGAGGCAAAGTGGAGCTATAAAAAGTATCTCTAAATAAGAGAGAGTTTTTTCGCAACTGACCGTATTGCTCTTTCCAATAAGCACTTACCTCATTAATATCTTTAAATTTCTCGCTATACCAAGGTTTGTAATTTTCAGGAATCGCCATTGCCTCACTCAAGCCAATGGCAGAAGGTGTTGTGCAACACGCTTCTTTTCCTTGCTTATCATCCGGTGCGGTCTTCCCGGCTTTTTCATTAGATTCGGGCACATACCAGGCCATCAAGATGCGCACTGTCCTTTCCTCTTTTCCATTTAGTTGAATTGGAATAAAGAGAGAAGCACCCGGCGCGTCTTTTTCAACAGGATCAACCGCTTTACTTTTACCATCTTTGATCGTGTTCCAAACCATGGTTAAGGGGTCAAACCATGCCCCTCTAAACCAACAATAGTCGGCTATTACTTCTTCATCATTATTCGTAAAGATGGCGAAATCCGTTTTTAGTACGGGCTTTCCTTCCACTTTCTCTTGCGACAAAAGAAAGCCTTTGTCCATTTTTTTTATAACACCAATGCCATCCGGTTGCACCACGAAATTTCTGCTATTAAAAGAAAAAACAGCATCTATTGTTTCGTTACCAGTATTAACGAATTTGTATTCCAACGCTCCAACAGGCAAACTTGAATTGTCTTCATCGGTAGGGATGAAAGGGCTCCAGCCCTCAATAGTCACCTTTAAGGGAAAATCTTTATCCGTTAATTCAATCGAAGCAAATGGAAATTTTGTGGTAAATTCAGCTCTTTCAAATCGAGGCAATCCATAGGTTGTACCAGAACCACCTCCACCATAATCTTTATAACCAAAAAGTTTCCAATCGGGTACCGGGCCTTCCAGCACTTTTGCGCCATTAGCCATCCCTTTAATGGCGATAGCCGAAAACATAGTAGGTTCATGAAATAGTTCAGGTTTATGTCGGATAGACATATGTGATATTGCTCCGGATCCTTCCAAACAAAACATTCCTGCCCCTATGCCTCCTATTGGAAAAGCAATTTTGCTAAGGTATTCACCGCTATAAGGACTATTAAAGGATCTTGTAGAAACTTCTCTTGCTTGCTTACCTTGGATCTTCTCCGTATTTTCTTCCTCTTGAGCTTGCGAAGAGCCAAAAAGTGTAGAAGGGGCAGTGGTCGCGGCGACAGTTCCGAGCGTTAAGTTTCGTATAAAACTTCTTCTATCTTTTTTCTGTTGCATGATACATACTTTAGGTTATATATTATTGGTTTTGAGTCTTCTCTAAGCAATCGCCTAGTCGATTATACAGCTGGTATCGACTTTCAAACAGCTCTTTTCTGACCTTATTAGGTTGATACTCTTGTCCGAATCCAGGTCCCATCGTTTCCATCGCTTGCTCTACCGATGGGTATATGCCCGCTATAGTGGCCGCAAACATAGCCGCTCCCAATGCACAAGTCTGTTCTGACTTATGTATTTTAAGGGGCATCTGCATCACATCGGCCAGCATTTGCATTACAAACGGAGACTTCTGCGCAATTCCTCCTACTCCTATCAGACCTTTTACAGGAACACCTTCTTCCTGAAACCGCTCTACAATTTTTCGCGCACCAAAACAGGTTGATTCAACCAGCGAATAAAATATGCTGGGAGCATTGCTTCCCAGACTTAAGCCGCTGATCATACCTTTTAATGTTTGGTTAGCATCTGGTGTTCGCCGTCCGTTGAGCCAATCAATCGATAACTCAGCATGTTCCGATAAGGGCAATGCTGCTGCCTGTTTACTTAATTCGTGCAACAGGCCATCCTGTATATCCGCAACTATTTTTTTTGTGGTTTCCACATCCATTTTATCCGACTTGATAAGCATATGCTGCAAAGGCCAGGATAATAACTGTTTAAACCATGCGTAAATATCTCCAAAAGCAGACTGACCAGCTTCCAAGCCAATCATACCGGGGATAATCGACCCTTCTACCTGCCCGCAAATTCCTTTTATAACCTTGTCTCCCAACTCATTTTTAGGAACCACCAACATATCACAAGTAGATGTCCCCATCACTTTGCTTAAGGAATAAGGTTCTATTTGTCCTCCTACTGCTCCCATGTGGGCATCCATTGCTCCAATACCTACTATCGCCCTAGGAGGGATCCCCAAGCGCTCAGCCCATTCCTTACTGATGCTTCCGGCAGATTGACTAGCTGTATAAACAGTGTTTGGATAGCTTTCCACTACTTTACTCAATCGCGGGTCCAAAGACGAAAAAAATCCTTTTGGAGGCATCCCTCCAAAGGCGTTTGCCCATAAGCCTTTATGCCCGGCAGTACATACGCTTCTTTTCATTGCATTCACATGCTTCCCACCCGTCAGTAGAAAAGGAATCCAGTCACAATGTTCTACCCAACTATGAGCGGCTTCATATATACGTTCGTCTGTCCTGAATGTATGTAATAACTTCGCCCAATACCATTCAGAAGAATATACTCCCCCAACATACCGCAAGTAATCTCCTCCATATCGCGCTGCATGCGCATTAATTTCGGCAGCTTCCTTTATGGCAGTATGATCTTTCCAGAGCACAAACATGGCATTAGGATTGTCAGAAAAGGAAGGTAATAATGCCAGGGGTGTTCCCGATTCATCTACTGCAACTGGTGTAGAACCGGTTGTATCTACTGATATGGCTATAATATTTGCCTGCACCACATTACCTGCCTGCGCCAAACATTTTCTTATGCTTTGCTCCAACCCTTCAATATAATCCTGTGGATGCTGCCTGAATTGGTTTTTTGTTGGATCGCAATATAACCCATCTCGCCAACGCGTATAAAAATGTACTGCGCTCGCTTTCTCTTCACCTGTGTGAGCGTCTACTATGATTGATCGGACGGAATCCGTACCAAAATCCACTCCAATGCAGTAATCAGTTTTCATTATTTAGTTATTGGTTGTTAGTTATTGGTTATTCGTTGTTAGTAACAAGATATTAAGTATCAAGATACAGACGACTTAACGATTCAACGACTTAACTTATTAACGCATCAATGATGATGCAATACTATTTTATTGTCGTGTTCTATCTTCCCTGTTCCCCAGATGGCGTACCAGGCAATGAAAGCGAAGCATAACATTGGAATAAAGAAGGCTACCGACATACTGGAATGATCTGCCACAACGCCCATAATTGGCGGGCAAAATGCTCCACCGGCCACAGCCATCACAAGAAAAGAAGATCCTTTTTTAGTGAGCGACCCTAAGCCATGAATACCCAAAGCGAAGATGGTTGGAAACATAACCGACATAAAAAAGTAACAAGAAAAGAGCGCAATCACCGAGCCCCAACCCAGTGCTAGTTGCACGAATACCATTAAAATGGTATTGATGATGGCATACCCGGCTAGCAAGCGTTTTGGTTTAAAAAATTTCATGAGATAAGAGCCGGAAATCCTTCCTATCCAAAATAAACCCATCCCACCGATAGCCAAAATTAAGGAAGCTGCCTGCTCAGCATTTTTGGGCATAAATACCTCTCCTAAGTAGCCTAGATGTTGCATGATGTCCTTTACCGGCTCCGTTACGTTCGGAATTTCTTCCGTAACATAATTAATAAAGAAAGAGTTTACGCCGGTTTGCGCTGCAACATATAAAAATTGAGCGATAACAGCCGCAATAAATGCCGGATGTTTTAATAATCTGCCCATCTTCGGATTATCATCTGCCTCCTCCTCGCTTTTTTCCTCAATATCGGGCAATTTAATCAGCATAAAAATGATGGCCACGACTACCACTACACAGCCTACTCCCATATAAGGCTTTACCAATGAGTCAAATTTCTCGGCACCCTCTTGTTGCTCAGCACCAAAAATGAACAGTCCGCCCATTAAAGGACCTAATATCCAACCAAGCCCATTAAATGATTGGGAAATATTAATTCTTCTTGCAGCAAATTCTTCTTCTTGCGAGCCTAATACCGTTGAATAGGGATTAGCTGCTGTTTCCAAACAAGCCAAGCCGCAAGCGATGACAAACAGAGCTAATAAAAAGGGAATAAATGCTTCGAACTTTGCTGCAGGATAAAACAGAAAGGCTCCTATCGCAAAGATGACTAATCCTAAAATAATTCCTTTTTGATATCCATAGCGTTTCATAAATAAGCCTGCCGGCACAGCCATTGCCAAATAACCGATATATAAAGAAAACTGTACAAAGCCCGACTGTGCTTTAGAAACATGGAGGGTATCTTGAAAATGCTTATCTAACACATCTAGTAACCCATGTGCAAAACCCCACAGTAAGAAAAGGCTACAGATAAAAATAAAAGGGACCAGGTAATTTCGTCCGTTAGCACGAAAGAGAGATGCTGTTTTTTTTGACTTCATGTGCACATCTATTTATATAAAGGTCCGTAGCTGGCACAGGCTCTATAATCGGCCCCTTCACCATCCATACCAAACGCATTCCAAGCACTCGGCCTAAATATTTTATCTTCGTCTACATTGTGCATACATACCGGTATTCTTAACATCGCAGCAAGCGCAATTAAGTCGGCACCTATATGACCATGACTAATTGCACCGTGGTTAGAGCCCCACGCAGCCATCACCGAATATACATCCCGAAAGACTCCCTTTCCACTTGTTTTAGGGACAAACCAGGTTGTTGGCCAAGTACGATCGGTGCGTTCGTCTAATAGTTGGTTTACATTTTCAGGTAATTCAACTGTCCACCCTTCGGCAAGCTGTAAAACCGGACCGATACCTTTCACCAAATTTAAGCGACACATCGTTACAGGCATTCCTCCTTCCGTTAAGAACTTTGAAGAATACCCACCACCTCTAAAGTAATCAAGATTTGCAGGGTGCCAGGTAGTAGCCTCCAAACATGCTTCCACTTCATTATCTGTTATTTCCCAGAATGGTTTCATTACGGGCTCTCCATGCAGTTTTTGCTTTCCGGTGCCATCTAAGGTGGCAGCGCCCGAATTGATAAGATGAATGAATCCATTTTTTGCCACACCATCCGGCTTCCATCCTGAAACGCGTTCTACCGCTTCTGGGCTCCAAAAGGTTCTTACATCTGCAAATATTTGGGCTTTATTTGTTAGCAAATAATTAAACAACATGGAGACGCCATTCAAGGCATCGTTCTCAGTTGCAACTATATAGGGAGCGCGTTTACCATTCCAATCAAACGATGAATTCAACAAGGCTTCAGAGAAATCGCCGTTAGGCAGAAAGTCAGTCCATTGCCTTTGGCCCTGAAAGCCCGAAACAAGCGCATGATGTCCATGAGCTTCTTCGGCAAAGCCCATATCTTTCAGTTTTGTATTGCCAATCATAAGGTCCCGTATAATGAGGGTCATCTTCACCACAAATTCCCAATCCTTATCTTTATCCTCTCTAGATTTTACTTTATGCTCTTGGTTAAAATCGTCGCCTTCCCGGCAATATTTCTTGGTCCAGCTTAACGCTTTTTCGTATTCCTCCTGATCGTATATATTTAACTGAATACGACGTAATACTTCCGAAGAATCTACGTATTCATTTCGCATACCGAGATAAGACTGGAAGAAGTCTGGATCAACAATAGAACCGACAATGCCCATTGAAACAGAGCCAATAGCCAAATACGATTTTCCACGCATCAATGAAACAGCCAAACCCGCTTTAGCAAAGGTTAGCAGCTTATCCTTTACGTCATCGGGAATCGCTCTATCACCCATATCTTGTACATCTTCGCCATAAATACCAAAAGCAGGTAATCCCTTCTGGTTATGTGCTGCTAAGGTTGCTGCCAAATAAACGGCCCCTGGACGTTCTGTTCCGTTAAAACCCCAAATAGCTTTCGGGATTAACGGATTCATATCCATCGTTTCTGAGCCATAACACCAGCATGGCGTAACCGACAATGAAACACCTACATTTTCCACGTCAAATTTTTCTGCGCAATCCGCGGCTTCCCGTACTCCGCCTATACAAGAATCTGCTATTACGCACTGCACGGGACTTCCATCGGGATAACGAAGTTCAGATTGGAACAACGCAGCAACATCCTGTGCCATCCTCATTGTAGTATCTTCCAGTGATTCGCGAATTCCTCCTAAACGGCCATCGATAATAGGCCGAATTCCTATTTTGGGATATTTATTCATTTGTTTATATATTATATTAGTATCAAGTATCAAAACATCAGTATCAAGACATCATTATCAGCCTTCTTCCTTAAACCTTTTGCCTTTCGCCGCATAAAGTCTTATATCTTGCTACTTATGTCTTATGTCTCTTTTAAACCTACATTGTCTAACCGGCTATTGATTAATTGACTAATTAATTTTCGTTTCTTTCAGCGAAATTCCCAGTACTTTTCGGGCTATTTCATCTAAGGCCTGTTCGTCACCGGTAAAATGAAAAACATAGTGCTGATGGCTCATCTCTTCTTTTGGTTTTAAAAAAGCGGCCGGCGATACGCTCTCAATTTCGTAAAATGGTCCCATCTGGCTACCATCGGCCAATGGTCCGTCATTATAAGCATTCATAGCATCGCCGCTAAACGGGTCTTTATCAGGTGTCCACTCCTGATTGAGGTAAGTGCCATCTTTATGCACATCAAAATATGTTATGGTGAGTACTTTTGTGTCAGCCGCATAACTTCCAGCCACGGGTTTTGCTCTCAAAGGAGGTATCCCTAATTTACCGCGCGACTTGCCATCTGCCTTTAACAATAAGACACCATTTTTATAAGCAATCCGATCTTTCGGTATCTCACCGAAATAATCGGTAGTGGCAATTTTTCCACTTGCTTCTTCTTTATAGGGTATAATAATCACTGTTTTTGGTGTTGGCATAAACATGTCCAAACTCCAAAGGCATGGAGCACCATTTTGACGATCCCAAACATTATCCCCGTTATTCCGGATGGTATTGGTGGTTTTAAAACCAACACCTTTTATATTTTCACTCAATTTTATTGCTAACTTATTTTCAATGGCATCATCTTCCAACACTTCAATTTTCCGATATAGCTGAATAGTCAACGGCGTGCCGGCATAATTAGTAATCGCCGTTTCCTTACTTAATTCTGCAATCTTTTCAGAACTGGCAATTAAGTCCCAGGCTTCACTATCAATAGCGGGTGGCGTATGCCAATTGTCAAAATCCATTTTGGTACGAGGCTTAAAGAAAACAGAGAATTTACCTCCCTCTGGCCCGAGCCATAATCTATCCTCTCCGCCATAAGCGTTCATGTGATCATCCTCTTTCTCAAAAGCTTTATAATTGATCCACCCAAAGCTTTTTCCCTCATTGCCATCTGCCGTACTTGTAAATACTTTCGCTTGATATTTCGGTGAGACAATAAGTTGTGCATTACCGGCCTTGTTTCGAAGGATCACCAAGCTATCTCTTTCTTTCAAGAAAGACAGGTCGTACCCAAATGTACCTGAGGCGTAATCTTCCATTTTTTTTGTGTTTTCTTGCCGCTCTTTTTCAGATTGACTCGTGTTACGCTGACATCCCGATAAGCCCATTATTAAGCATACCGCAGCAACGCCTATTTTGAAATGCATCATCTTTTTATTTTTTTGCATCGAATAATTTTTAAAGAATCAATTAACCTCTAGGTCATTCTTGGAAGGTAATTTCGGAAAGCGAGCATGCGGTTCGCGCTGATACCAATAAGCAACCGTAATAATGTCCGACTTTTGGGGCAGATAGCGCCCTTCAGATCTCCAGCCTAAATCTTGAATAGTTACTTTCAGATCGTTATCAAAGCGTATAGGATCCATAATATGCCAGCGATACATACCAAAGCGCTGCTGAGCATTATAAACACCATCTGGACGTATTACCTGGTGCAAGCCCGCGAAAGGAGTGGAATATTCTTGATATTGATGCGTTTTTTTATTCTCAAAATTATAAGATCCGCAGAAATAATCTTCTGTACCTGTTCCTACAATAGTAGCAAAGTCCTTATCTCCATCCATAAAGAATTTGATCTCCCCTTCTCCCCACCAACCATTGTTGTTCACACCTATCGCCATGTAAGTGCCCACATAATGGCCTTTTCCTTTTACGCCATCCAAAATAGTGTGCAAAGAGGTCGAGTTAGGATTTGATCGACGATATTGCGCATGTAAATAGGCCTCCTCCTCGTCTACTTCTGTTAATGTATAGTCTACTTGATAGTAGAGGTTCATCGGCTCTGAATTAATATTTTCCACCGTGATTTTACATTTTTTGCGGAAAGGCATTTTCCAATAGCAGTTAAAAGCACTTCCCGGATTGACCGTTACTGCCAAAGAATTCAGTGTGGCAAAATCATTCCATGCCATTCCGAAGAACGCTCCTACCGGTGCTTCTATTGACGGTTCTGTTTCATCATCCCAATAGAAACGAATAATAGAATAGCTCCAATTACCGGTTGGTGTCATCCAGATATGTTGCACAGCACCCGGTCCTTCCATTTCGGCAATAGTGAAGGTCTCCCCACCGTTAATCGTTATATAAGGATTCACTTTCCAACCTATTCCAAGATCACGCGCCTGGGAAGCGGAGTTCGCAACATTACGCTGTCCAGCTTGTTTCGCCGGATCGGCCATCCCTCCTTTTCCCTTGGCTCCGGTAAAATTTTCCGGACTGATAGAACGCGTTTTCGCGTCAGATAATTTGGAAAGATTTCCCATGTTCATATCAAGACCATTGAAGGCTCCCTGTTTTTGGGCATAGGAAAGAAAACAAATAAAAAATGTGGCAATGAATAATGAGGCCTGTTTCATCATAGTTTCTTTAAGGTTCATATATAGTATATCGTTTATTATTGGTTTTAAGGCATTTCGACCTACATACTTTAGTATTACAATACTAAGCTTAATCGATTAAACAAACAATGTTTATGTTGATTTTTTTGTATCATTTCTTCTACAAATCTTCTCAGGGCGTGCCTTTAAGCACAACTGTCTGCCCTAATGAATAAATATTGCTCGAATAGTTTACATCTCTGATTTTTGTCGAACCATTTAACTTAACAGTGAGATGATAGGTCTTCGTCCCATCTGGAATTTCATAAATAAATTCAGTAGGCGCATTGGCTAAGGTAGTATTGAAAGTAGGAAGCGTTTTTGTAACATTCACGATTTCCTTGACCTCAATAAAAACTTTTACCGGTAATTCCATTTCTGCTGGAATAGCACTTGGGATACTCCACGTTATCTTAACATGTTTTTCATCCACTTGCTGCATTGTTAGGTTTTCCACTGCTGGTAGACTGACGCCTTCCTTTCTATCCAACACATCACGATCCGTACAACTGCACAAAAAGAGCAAGAGCAGTGAGCTTATATATATTATTGTTGTTTTCATCATTCAAAAAATTAGTAACCGGGATTTTGTTTATAAGAACCTTTCGACCAATTCATCTGGGCTTGCGGGATCGGTAAAAACTCATCCCTACCTGCCGTAAAGCGACCTTGATTATACCAATCAAAACGTGTTTTTTCTTTATTAATAAAGGCATTCATAACGGGCTCCAGCTGCCCCCATCGCATTAAATCGAAAAATCGCCTACCTTCCATGGCAAATTCCAATCGATTTTCCCACATGAGGGCTTGCCAAGCAAAGTCCTTCGTCCAATTGGCATTCATTCCTGGTTTATATGTTTCTACTTTGTAGTCCATCCATAACGTGCCATCTGGTTTAACTAAGCGCTGCGTGCTATTTGCAGCCCTTTCGCGCACGCGATTAATTAGTGGTAAAGCCTCATTGAATCGATCCAACTGAATAAGCACCTCTGCTTTCCATAATAACACTTCCGAATATCGAATTGCCTTTTCATTCATTGAATTCATAACATAAAAGGGCCTAAAAATGCAGTCGCAATCGGGATGTACCTGTTCCTTCATTGAATTAAAATAACCATATTGAAAAGGCGCCCGCGATCCAGACTCTTGGTATAATATATTGTTATCGTATTTCCAGGGATAACCTGGGATCGCTGTGGTATGGCTCAATCTGGGATCAAATTCGTGGCTTTTAAAAAATTCAATGTATTGACTGCCTTTCATCTCCGTGTTATTATAGTTTTGAAAGTCGGGCAAACCGGTCTCGTCTGTTTTAAAGGCGTTGATCATGGTATGAGAGACTTTATTGAAATCGCAGCAAGTAAAATAAGGTGACCACCAAGGTGCGTTGAGCTCATTACCGCGATTAATCCGCCCATCGGTCGTACCATCATCAATAGAATACTGTATTTCCCACAGTGCCTCTTTAGTTGCGTTATCAAATTCAATCATAAAATTGTCTCCGAAATCAGCCTGTAAATCATAAATAGCCCCATCTACAGCCATGATAGCATCTAAATGTGTCAATGCTTTTTGAAGCGTTTCCTTATTAATATTAACTACTTGGTGTTGATCATTTTGCTCATAAGCCCTAAATAACAAGGCCTTTGCTGCAAGCGCATGTGCGGCATACTTGGTGGGTCTTCCTTTTTCGGTTTGCTTGTCAGGCAATATAGCAGCGGCATCTTCAAAATTTTGAATAATCCAATCCCATAATGGCAAATCATTCACCATGTCATCCGGACGATTTGAAATCCCTTCCACTACCACGGCATCTGAAGGCGTGTTTTCATCTATAATCGGCACATACTTCCACCGAAGTTTCATTCCTAGATAAATCCATCCGCGAAGGAATTTCATTTCTGCAATGCGCTGATCTTTACTTGGAAAGGTGCTTGCATCAACTGCATTTAACAAACGCAAGGCGATATTCGTACGACTGATTCCTACATAACCACGATACCAAGGGCCATCATTATTGCCTACATTTGGCGTTACACCGGTAAATGTTTCCATCTCATACCAGGGTGTTTGATCGCTTAAGCCACCGCCCCCCTTATACGCATCGTCCGACCGGACGGATTGAATCCAAGGATTGTGCGTATCCGGAAAGCCAAGAGAAGGCATATACGAATAAGCTGCTACCACAAAACTCTCTATTTGGGCAGGATCTTCTGCCTGACTTTGAGATAACACACCTTTTGTGTCTACCTCTAAAAATTTTTGACATCCTGCCACTATGGTGAGCAGAAATAATGCTATGTATAATTGAAGTGTTTTCATCATCAAAAAGCTAAAATGTTACATTTACCCCTACAAATAATGTTCGTGGCATGGGATATCCAAAGCCTGGATTTTCGGGATCTCCGCCAGTAAACTTATCGTCGCCCCAAGTCTTTTTCAACATAAACAGATTTTGACCCGAAACATAGAACCGAAGCCTGGTCAAATGCCAATTATCCATTAATTTTTGAGGAAGTGTATAACCAATATCAAGGGTGCGTAATTTTATGTAAGAGCCATTTTCGATAAAATAAGTCGACAATCTTTTTTCTCCGTTAGCATCCCGTCTGGATAATGCTGGGATGTCAGCATTAGGATTGTTTGGTGTCCAGGCCTCCAAGATCCGGCTTGGATGATTCCGATCATTTTGCACACCGATATTCCAGAAATCACTCAACTCTTTCCAAGTGTTGCGTACATCGTTACCAAATACCCCTTGAACAAAGAAAGTTAAATCGAAATTCTTATAACGTGCTTCAAAATTCAAACCCGCCATTAAATCAGGGTCGGTAACAGCAATCCATGTGCGGTCGTAGATTTCGTTAATCACACCATCCCCATCCAAATCCTTATACCGGATTCTTCCAATACCTTTACCCTGTTGTTGTGGCGAGTTATCTACCTCTTCCTGTGTTTTAAAGATTCCATCTGCGACCAATCCGTATAACGAATTTAATGGCCTACCAGTAATATCATCTGTTAATCCATTTCCTCCATAGTTAAAACGCACATTTTCCGGCACATCAT
>DATMSZ010000499.1:0-2620 GCA_035565175.1 Pseudosphingobacterium sp. | reverse complement strand
CTGAAAAAGAGTCTCATTACAACAATTTAGAAAAAATGTCGGTTAAGGAGTTGTTAACCAATATTAATAAAGAAGATCAGACGGTACCACAAGCAGTTGAAAGGTCTATCCCTCAAATTGAAGCACTTGTAAACGTGACAGTGGAAAAAATGGAGGAAGGCGGTAGATTATTTTACATAGGTGCGGGAACAAGCGGTAGATTAGGAATACTAGATGCTTCCGAATGTCCACCAACCTTTGGTGTCCCATTTGACTGGATTGTTGGACTGATAGCAGGTGGCGACACGGCTATTAGAAGAGCTGTTGAATTTGCAGAGGATGATGAACAACAGGCATGGAAAGATTTGCAGGAACATAGCATTAACGACAAGGACATTATTCTAGGGATAGCTGCTTCTGGCACTACACCTTACGTCATTGGGGGACTGAAAGCGGCCAATAAAGCCGGAATCACCACGGGCTGTTTGGTTTGTAATAGCAATACACCTGTCGCGAAAGTAGCGAAATTCCCTATAGAAGTCATCACGGGGCCTGAGTTTGTCACAGGTTCAACACGGATGAAAGCTGGTACTGCGCAGAAACTGGTATTGAATATGTTAAGCACCTCGATCATGATCAAACTGGGCAGAGTTAAGGGTAACAAAATGGTAGATATGCAACTCACTAATCACAAACTATTCAATAGAGGCGCTCGCATTATTATGCAAGAAACAGGTGTGAGCCAGGAAAAAGCTAATGAACTATTAGAAAAGTTTGGAAGTGTGCGCAAGGCGATAGAACAGATACAAAACATTAAAGCTTAATCGTTAAAAATTCAACATCCCAAATCAATTACAAATCATAAATACTAACCCTACATGTCTCCCATAACCTTGCTTAGCTTTCTATTAATATACTTTAGTGTATTAATAGCAATAGCTTACTTAACCTCGAGAAAGTCGTCTGACAATGCCACATTTTTTATTGCCAATAAAAATTCAAAATGGTATGTGGTAGCATTTGGGATGATCGGTACCGCACTCTCGGGGGTTACATTTATATCTGTTCCTGGAGCAGTTGGCAATGGTAGTTTTGGGTATTTCCAATTTGTATTAGGTAATGCGGTTGGGTTTATTGTAATAGCCTTTGTCCTGCTCCCGCTTTATTATCGCATGCATTTAGTTTCTATATATGCTTATTTAGAGCACCGGCTCGGTCATTACAGTTATAAAAGTGGCGCCATGATTTTTCTTATATCCAGAACAATAAGCTCCGCATTTCGCTTATATTTAGTAGCTATTGTTTTACAGCGGTTTATATTCGACGCCTGGCATGTTCCTTTTGCTTTAACAATCGTTATCTGCTTACTGCTTATCTGGATATACACCCACAAGGGGGGATTAAAAACTATCATTATTACCGATTTGCTTCAAACGTTTTTCTTACTGTTATCGGTAATTCTTTCTATATATTTCATTGCTGATAGCCTTCATCTCAATTTAGTACAAACAATTGAAACCGTAAAAAATAGCAGTTATGCTAAAATGTTCTTTTGGGATGACTTTATGGGAAGTAAGACCAATTTTTGGAAGCAATTCTTAGGCGGCATCTTCGTAACCATTGCGATGACCGGTTTGGATCAGGATCTGATGCAGAAAAATTTAAGTATGAAAACAATTGGGGAGGCGCAAAAGAATATGTTAACCTTTACCACAATTTTCATTTTTATTAACCTATTTTTCTTATCAGTAGGAGCTTTATTATATATCTACGCAACCAATAACCACATCGATATAACAAGTTTGAAAACACCGGATCATCTCTATCCGGAAATAGCATTAAATCATTTAGCTATTGTTCCTGGCATCATATTTATGCTTGGCCTTACGGCGGCGACTTTCGCTACGACAGATTCTGCTTTAACTGCTTTAACAACATCCTTTTGTGTAGATTTTTTAAACTTTAATAAAAAGATCGAACCGAATGACCCCGCATTAGTCAAAACCAGAAATAAGGTTCACTTTATGTTTTCGGTACTCATGCTGGTGGTTATCTTGATTTTTCGCCTCATCAATGATGATTCGGTCGTAAATGCCATATTTATCGCTGCGGGCTACACCTACGGCCCTCTATTAGGACTATTTGGATTTGGGATGTTCACCAAACGTGCTGTTGCAGATAAACTGGTTCCCTATATCTGTTTGGTCTCACCTTTTCTTTGTTATGGTATTGATCATTGGCTAAAAAACAGCATTGGGTACGTAGTGGGATTTGAGTTAATTTTAATTAATGGATTTCTTACCTTTATGATGCTATTAATCAGTAGTAGAAGCAATAAAGTGAATAAAGAAGAAGCTCAAAACTTTTCTTAACGCGCTTGCCTTATGAGGTCGGTCCGACCAGCGTGCCATTCTAGCTATTGCATTTTCGTTAGCATAGCTAACAATTCACAATAAATAAATAACTACCTACGAGCAACTAATAACGAATAACAAGCAACTAATAACCTATACCTTCACATAGATTTTCTTCTTATCCATTACATAACAAATAAGCCAGAGCGCAGAAAGAAAACAGAGTGCATATATAAAGGAACCCACTTCCGGTGGTCCTGGAAATTTTTCACAAATCTCGGTATAGA
>DATMSZ010000498.1:0-4127 GCA_035565175.1 Pseudosphingobacterium sp. | reverse complement strand
GGTATGCACCATCTGTTTCTTCACGCAAGAATGAAAACAAAAAAAGGTTGTGCTCGGGGAAAGCAATTTCCTCTCCCTTGATACAAGGGGTTTCATTTAATTGCTTGCTGATGTGCATGACCAATTGTGTGGGATTTGAAGCAAAAACCGGTATACCCTGAAAATGCAGCTGTTTCGCCCTGTCATCAGCGAAAACCTCCACCAATTGATCGGCTTTATATTCCAGTGATATTCCAGCGTCCAAGAATACCTTTGAAATATCGTCTCGACTATCTCCGACAACCTGCATTGCTTCAAGCACATTATTTAAATCGTCTTGACTAAAGAATTCGCTGAACTGATTAAAGGTATCATACAGTTCCTGTTGCTGCTGCTGCAAATTTTCGCTTCTTTCTGCCGTGATCGGACCGAGTTCACCGTGATATGCCTGCAGCGCTGATTTATTCGTCAAAAACCGTATCGGCCCCAAGCCTTTAAGCGGCAATAGCTCCCAAAATGGCGAATGTGAGTTAAGGTTACTCATATCACAAAATTAAGTATTATTTGAAGAAAAACCATGGGCATTAATGGATTAGTCATCACTTTCCTACCCGCTCAAGAAACGCACCCTAGTTCCACGGCCCTCGTAGGGCCCTCAGCAAGAGTTCCTTATAGAAGCAACTCCATCCTTGATAAGATCGACGTAAACAGTATTCGGTTGAGCGTTGATGCTTTGAAGAAGTTGAGAATGATTGGCCCTTAAAGAGAGAACCAACAAGTTAATGCATATAAATTCCAATTGTACCCCTATTGTTTTTCTTTAAAAGTTTGTCAAACGCTTTGAAATCACAGTTAAGATAACCATCACTATCCAAGAACATAATGTCCGTATCATATGCTTCAGCAATAACCTCAAACATACTCGTCAAGGACTGGTAAGTATAATCAGGATCGGCACCAAAAGTATTGGTCCAGAATATCCGTCCATAGTTTGGGGTTTTTTCATTTAGATCAACCCAATAACAATTACCTGCTCCATCCTCTAAAAATGGATACAATTGTTTGGCTGGCTTAAAGTCTTTAGTCCAATTTTGAAAGCTCTCTTCAAACTCCATACTCAGATTATAATATATAACAGCATCTTCCAAAGATAAAAAGTTGTGGATTGGTATAAGACCCGTGAGCCCCGAAGGAGTTACGCTATCAATATTTGTTCCGTCGGCAAATAAATAAAGTTCTTTCAGCTCGTCATTAAAGTTTAAGCCCAACATTTTTTCTGTTTTTGCTATTTCTTGGAGGCTGGCAGCTTTTCTAAGTATGTTGGGGAAATGGTAATTTAAATCCTTCTGCTTAATAAGAATTGCCTTAAAGCTTTCTGTGATGTTATTCATAAGCAATTAATTATCTAAAAGAGCTAAGATAATGATTCTACAACATCGATCATATCTCAAAAAACCGATAAAAGTTTATTCTCTTTTGCAATTCGCGATTTGCAAAACGCGAAGTAACTTTGCCTTTTGGCATTAGTTTTTCAACTTTGTTGGTGTACCGTTAGACGAAAATGGACTCTTTTTTTTGAGATGATTTGAGTCTGCACTTGTTTTGATATCAGGAATCCCACGTTTTACAAAATATATAATAGGAGGGAAAACTATTGCATCATGTAGTGTTTGCGTTCCTCTTTCGTATTCCCATAAATTTGATAACGTCTTAGAAAATGTGTTATCATACTGAAGGGTATCAGGATTTTCCTTTATTTTTTTTCCATCGAAATCAAAACGAGGTGTATCCTGGGGGACAACAAAAACGAAAACCGGAAATACGGCCGATACCTTGTTGGTTTTCATTTTTTTAAAGAGATCTTTCGGAAGTTCCTTTTTCATCCTTTCAATAGAAGGCAGGAAAATAGCAGAATCCATTTCTACAGAAGGCTGTATGTTGGTATAGTTACCATCAGAGCCTATCGAGAACTTAAGACTGAAAAAATAATGCCGTAACTCCGCTTTAGAGAAAGCGTTAGACCACGTAAATCTAAAGGATTTATTTACCGAGGCGTAAATCTCGTCTTCAATTGCCTGCGTCCCACTTTTAGTAGATGGTTGTGCTATTGCCGCATTTTTAAAAGTGCTTATGAAAAGAAGTATAAAGAATAATCTAATTACAATATTTCGTGCCAGAACTCCCATTTTTATGACAGCTATTTTTGTTTGCAATATCATTCATTTCTGCCGGACACAGCTTATTGTTATATAAATTTTTAAATCATATTCTTACCATAAGATAGTACTTGCCAGCCATCTTTCCCTTTTTTCAGTTTAAAATCCGCTAGTACGCCAGAGAATATATTTAAGATTATACACCTAGCTGTATCGCCCTCAATTTTCAAATATTCAAACGAGAGGAGCAATTTATCATAATTGTATCCAAAGTCGTATTTAGGATAACCTTCCGGTCTTTCCATAAGCTCTATATGCTTTGACGAATTCAAGTGCAGATTTGCAGTATCATTTACTATTTTGCTTTCAACCAAATACATGGTGTCAAATGGTATCGCATTGATTAATTCGTTGAACTCCTTGTAATGATAAGCCTTGCTTAAAATTAAGGAAGTATCCGCGGCGATAGCTATTTCTTTATTTTCTGATTGAGATGTTGGAGTCTTATTATTACACGCCAGCAAAAATGCTATTATAGGAATCATGAGGTAAAATCGCATAAGCTACGGATTTAATAAGTAAAGTGTATATCTAACGGGCTGATTAGTTTGAAATTGTACATTGAAACCAAATCCCAGTTCTTCGAAATCAGTTCCATAATCGGGGTTAGTTGCAGGGTCAGGTAGTCCATTATGGAAGCGCCCATAATGGACCGTTTCATGTAATATTGTAACCATAATACTAAAAGCTAAACCAGACCTTTCTGCAAAACTACCTATTCCCGTTTTATTTTCCCATAATTGAACACTCGATTCGCTAATAAGTATATTGTTGGCATCTTGCAGTCCGTTGAATAATCCATTTGCAATGTCGAGTCTTGGATCATTTGATAAAGTAAGCTTTGGCCCGAGTCCATCCGTTATGATCGTTTGAATTTGCTCTTTTGTAAAACCAGTAAACTGAATTAAAGCGTCCATAACCTTAGGGTTGGCTGATAAGAACAGCGGAATTTGCTGTACTAAGTCTGCAAACTTAGGATACTTTTGTTTTATTGCTTCATCTACTACATAGCTTCTGCTTCCACCCCCGCCACCGCCACTACCACCAATTGGGCCTGGGTCTACCGGGATTCCCGGATCAATTGGAGGATCATACGGGGTTTCGGGTTCCCAAGCTGGGGGAGGTTCATAGGTGTCAGTTATCACCACTTCATCAAGCCATATCCCGGAACCATTTACGTTTTCTCCAACCTCTGCTTCCCACATAAGCTTACCTCCATTTGGATTTCCACCACTACTTACTGCTTTAAAACTTTTGGCAAATGTGGTTTTTAATTTCATTTTTCCGGTGCGAGGCTGGTAAATACCTTTGGTCAGTAGCTTCCCATTGCCGGTATATAGGTGTATTTCACTTTCTCCCTGATAAGGATTATCCGTGTATTCCTTTATAACGCCACTTGCAACATTTGCTTTATTGAGTACTATACTCATTTGCGTATAAAAAGCACTGTCAGATTGGCTCTTTTTGTCCTTTACAAGCGAAATATTGATTACCCTGTCGCCAGTCGAATTTGTATCAACCGCAAAAGCATTCCAATCTGGTTCATAATCATTTAGATTAAAGTCAATATTACTTTCTGATGCTGCCTGTAAACTTTTTTGTTCGAGCCAGTCTTTTGCTTTCTGTACAAGAACAAAAGTTTCATTCTGCTCTTGCTGTTGAGTGTTTAATGGAAGGGTGTCTTCTTTTTGACAGGAATTGAAGCCGATAGCTAAGATGGTCGTTATGATTAGCAACAACCGTAATTTTAAAATATTGTTGTTCTTCATCCAATTAAATATTTTTAATAGCGGTTTCATAAAACGCTTATCATTTTAGCAGTATTGCCTAATTTAACAGTCGACGTGTTAAGATATAATTTAACCTTATTCGCAAAGATTTATTTACACATAATGCCTGTTTCGCTACACGAATTAGTAGGGAAGCGTGGAC
>DATMSZ010000497.1:0-10729 GCA_035565175.1 Pseudosphingobacterium sp. | reverse complement strand
TTAAGAGATAAGATTCATTCAGTGCAGAAGCCTTTCAGAAATAATCCTTTCTGAAAGGCTTTTTTGTTTAATGCTTTTTGTAAATTTCCATCATATCTTTTTATCTTAATATTATGAATCGATTAATTCCTATTTTCTCTTTGTTTTTCATAACAGTATACATCAGTGCCTGCAATAATAAATTACAAGTTGACCTAATAGTTCATCACGCAAAAGTTTACACCGTAAATAATGAATTTAGTACAGAAGAAGCTTTTGCGATAAAAGACGGAAAATTTATAGAAGTAGGCAAAAACGAGAAAATCCTAAAGAAATATACAGGGAAGGAAATGCTAAATGCAGAAGGTAAAGCCATTTATCCCGGATTTTACGACGCGCATTGCCATTTTTTTGGATTGGCAGCAGGAATGCATCAGGTAAACCTAGTAGATGTGGCATCTATGGATGAACTGTTAAAGCGCGTATCAGATTTTAGAATAAAGTATCCGACTGACGCATGGATTATTGGCCATGGATGGGATCAGAATAAATGGAAGAACAAAGAATTTCCAGATAACAGTCGGTTAAATGAAATGTTCCCGAACGTTCCTGTATTTTTAGAACGTATTGACGGACATGCAGCACTGGCTAATGATAAAGCACTAACCATTGCTAATGTGAAGACCAACACTCATTTAGAAGGCGGATTAGTGGAACAAAAAAATGGAGTATTGACGGGTATCCTGGTAGACAATGCAATGAATTTGGTTCACAAAAAAATACCGACACCTACGGCTGAAAAGATGACTACGATGCTAAAGGAAGCAGAAAAAGCTTGTTTTTCAGTTGGATTAACAACCTTGGCTGACGCCGGCTTAGATAAAGAACAAATCGAACTGCTCCACGACCTATACAACAGGAAAATATTAACTATCCGCGAATATGCTATGATAATGCTAAACCCGTCGACATTGAACCAATCATTGAGCAACGGTACTTTTAAAAGTGAAAGCTTAGATGTCCGTTCATTTAAGATAGTGGGAGACGGGGCTTTAGGCTCTAGGGGAGCCTGCTTGCTACATCCCTATAGTGATGCTCCTACGAACGGCTTTTTACTTCGATCTCCACAAGAGCTCGATTCGGTGGTCAAAAGAATAGCCAACAGTGATTTTCAGCTAAATGTACATGCCATTGGAGATTCAACCAATCGTCTAATTTTGGATACGTTTAATAAGCATTTAAGAGGTAAACAAAATAAACGGTGGCGAATTGAACACGCACAGGTAGTTTCACCGGCCGATTTTGGAAAATTTTCGTTAACCGATATTATACCCTCCATACAGCCTACCCATGCAACATCGGACATGAACTGGGCAATAGAGCGTTTAGGTCCACAAAGACTTAAATATGCCTATGCATATAAGCAATTGTTAAAACAAGCAGGTAAAGTAGCATTAGGTAGTGATTTTCCGGTAGAAGATATAAACCCTTTATACGGATTTCACGCCGCCGTGGCACGTACCGATAAGAATAATCAACCAGTAGGTGGTTTTCAGATTGAAAATGCATTGAGCAGGGAAGAGGCGCTCAAAGGCATGACCATTTGGGCGGCCTATGCTTGCTTTCAGGAAGACTCTAGAGGTAGTATAGAAAGAGATAAGTTGGCAGACTTTGTGGTTTTAGAGAACGATATAATGCAAGCTCCGCTCAATGAGATAAGAAATGTAAAAGTTAACGCTACCTATGTAGGCGGTAAAGCCGTATTTAAAAGATAAGATTTTTTATGAAAGCAGTTATTATTACTTCTTTTGGAGCACCAGAAGTACTTCAAATACAGGAAAGAGCTATTCCGGTCGTGTTAAAAGATGAAGTATTAGTTCGAGTAAAGGCAGCAGGAGTGAATCGCCCAGACGTCTTCCAACGCGAGGGAAACTATCCGGCACCAAAGGGTGCACCCGCTGACATTCCAGGTTTAGAAATAGCTGGTATTGTAGAGACAGTAGGGGAGGGCGTCACACAATGGCATATCGGAGACAAAGTATGTGCGCTTGTTTCGGGCGGAGGATATGCCGAATACGTGGCAATTCCATCTGGGCATTGCTTACCTATACCTAGTAATCTAAACTTTATAGAAGCTGCAAGTCTACCAGAAACAGTTTTTACCGTGTGGAGTAACGTTTTTCAGAGAGGCAATCTAAAATCGCAAGAAAATCTATTAGTTCATGGGGGCACTAGTGGTATTGGAATTACAGCTATTCAATTGGCAAAAGCATTTGGCGCCAACGTTTTTACAACCGCAGGTACTGAAGAGAAATGTAAAGCTTGTCTAGATCTGGGGGCGGATCTTTGTATAAATTATAAAGAAAGTGATTTTGAAAAAGCGTTAAGCAACTACAACATAGATATCATTCTAGATATGGTGGGAGGCGACTACTTTGAGAAAAATATGAATATACTTGCGGCAGAAGGAAGACTTGTTTATATAAATGCTATGCAAGGGAATACCGTTAAACTCAACATTATGAAAATGATGCAAAAACGTATTTCGATAACAGGCAGTACCCTCCGTGCAAGAGATAAAGCGTTTAAAACGATGCTAACGAAGTCGGTGTTTGAGCATGTTTGGCCAATTATATTGAATGGTCAATTTAAGCCAATTATTTATAAAGTTTTTCCGATTGAACAAGCAGCACAGGCACATTATCTGATGGAGAGTAGTACTCACATCGGTAAGATAGTACTCAGTCTTTAAGATTTCAGGTATTTCAATAGTTTTAACTTGGTCCAGGAATGGTAATCATTCTCTTTATTTTTTCCTGGCCCACATATACGCTCGCCTGCTAGGGTACTCAACGGCTTCATAAGCGCGCCTTTTAAGGCATCAACTAGGTCAAAACCCGTTCTATAAAGTAATTCTGCTATGTCATCGGTTTTATAGAAAAATAGATCAATATCTATTTCTTTGTCATGAGCTTAACTCATCCCAACGTTCCGCCGCATAACCATCAGCTACCTGGTTATAACAGTGCAGTACCTTCTCCGGTAAATTCATATTCTTAGTTTCCGATGTTGCTTTAGAACGTTTAGTGACTCAAATATACAGCAACCACTGTAAATATTTATAATCGTTGTAAAATTATCATAAAATACTGTATTACAAACAGTAACACATTCAGCAGGAGAGTTGTTCTCATCCGACTTAAGCGACATAAGTCGCACAATAAGTGCGGTTTTGTGGATCTAAGGTATTTGATAGGTCAGCGCTAATGGTACCGTCGTGATAACAATTTAGCAAGATCCCCCAAAATCTTTAAACTAGTATGTAACTGATCGTTCCAAGACAAACCGAAATTCAGACGCATGCAATTATCATATTGATCTTGCAATGTAAATATCCTGCCTGGCCCGAAACTGATTTTCCGAGCAATAGCATGTTCATATAAGTCAATTGTATTGACAGTTGCAGGAAGCTCCACCCATAAAACAAATCCGCCCTGTGGTCTGCTTGCCATTGTACCTTCGGGAAAATAATCGGAAATTGTCCTTGAATACTTCAGCAAGTTGCCATGAAGTATATGTCTGAGTTTTCGCAAATGGTTTTCATAGCGTCCGGTTTCCAGGAATCCTGCAATTACCTCCTGAGTAATCGAAGTGGATGAAATAGCATGGTATAATTTCATTCGCATTACCTTTTCTTTAAATTTCCCCGGCGAAACCCACCCAACACGATAGCCCGGTGCAAGCGTTTTGGATACTGAACCACACCATAGAACAATGCCGCTTTCATCGTAAGTTTTACAGGATTTTGGGCGCTGCTGTCCGAAGTATACATCTCCATTCAGATCATTCTCTATCAACGGAACGTTGTACTTTTCCGCAAGTAACACTGCTATTCGCTTGTGTTCATCTGGCATACAACTTCCCAAGGGATTGCTAAAATTGCTGATGAGCAGGCATGCTTTAACTTCTTGTTTTTTCATGGCAATCTCAAGAGCATTCAAATCAACACCCGTCTGAGGGTCAGTGGGCATTTCAAGGACTTTCAGGCCAAGTGCCTTGGCGAGTTGGAGCATACCAAACGAAACGGGACTTTCCATAGCGATGGTATCACCTTTTTCTGTTATTCCCATCAAACAGTACGAAAGCGCATTCAGGCAGCCGCTTGTCGTAATAATATCATTATGATTCAGGTTACATTCCATTGCAAAAGCCCATCTTGCTATCTGCCTACGTAACCTTTCGTTGCCTTCTACCTTATCATATGCCACACCACTTCCTTTCAATTCCCGTGTAGCCTGTACTATTCCTTTATTAAGCTTTGCAATAGGCAATAGCTCGTTCGCCGGTGTTCCTAAGGATAGTGGCAAATGCCCATCCTCGCCCAGGTTATCATAGACTTTGCTAACCAACAGTTCAATATCCCCATAACTGGCAATAGTAGAAGGATTGCTTGGTTTCGGAATGGATGGCATTCGGGTACGGGAATAGCGCACATAATACCCGGATTGCGGTCGCGTTTCAATTAGCATTTTACTTTCCAAATGATAGTAGGCATTCAAAGCCGTATTCTGACTAACACCATACTCTCTGCAAATGGTTCGCAATGAAGGCAATTTGTCGCCAACACGGAGTATGTTATCCAGAATTTGCTGCTCAATGATGCACGCAATCCTTAGATATACAAAGTCGTTCTTTGATTTTGAATTCTTTTTCATTACTAATACAAACTGCTATCATCAAAATTAATAAAACTGCATCTGCTATCATAAATTTCTTTTCACCAATTTTGTCCTTAACGAAAAACACTTAACATGAATGACTACAAAATCAAGGAAAGATGCGAGCAAGTTCTAATAGAATACATTACCAAGATAGAACGGGCAAAAGGATTGATAAGTCTTATGCTGTTCACAGAAGACGCTCGGAAGCTCTATACTCATTACAGATTTAAGAAAGTCTCCCATCCTGGAAAATTAATAAAAGTCAATCTTATTAACATGTATCGTAAATCTATTTAGATACTTATTATATGCGATCAGTTCAAGAACACGTATTTATTATCGGCTCAGGTGCTATAGGTAAAACCCTTGCTGTTTTTCTTAAGCTTGCAGGACGAAAAGTGACAATAATCCGAGGCAGTGTAAAAAATGGTGTAACGAAAACCGAATGCATTCGAGTTGAAATGGCAGACGGCGCACTATATGAAGCAGCAGTAGAAATCGCAACGTTAGACACATTTCCTATAATCAATGGGATTATCGTGCTTGCCAACAAATCTTTTGGAAATGAACAATTAGCAATTTCGCTCAAGCCTAAGACTGGTAATTCTCCCATCGTTCTCCTACAAAACGGACTAGGGGTTGAACGGCCTTTTATAAATCATCAGTACCCAGAAATTTATCGTTGTGTATTGTTTGTGACCAGCCAGACGGTTGATAACGTTACTGTACGGTTTAAGCCCGTCGCCATTTGCCCTATTGGCATCGAACAAGGAAATATTGACCAACTTAATGATATTGTAAAACGACTAGACTCGGCGATGTTCGGCTTTAAAAGCGAAGTAAATATCCGACAGGTTGTATGGAAAAAAGCCATTGTGAATTGTGTGTTTAATTCTGTCTGTCCATTATTGGAAATTGACAACGGTATATTTCACAGAAATCAGGAGACATTTGAAATTGCCCGTCGAGTAATTTCCGAGTGCATAACTATCGCAAATGCTGAAGGTGTCGCGCTTCATTCAAATGAAGTGGAGGCAAGCCTCCTTCAAATTAGCAAGTTTTCAGATGGTCAATTAATATCAACATTGCAGGATATTAGGAATAATAGAAGGACAGAAATAGAAACGCTAAATCAAGAAATAGTAAAAATTGCTTGCAAGCGGGATCTACAGGAGGTAGTTCGGGAGACCCGATTGCTAGGTGAGCTTACAAAGATCAAATCTGAATTCGCATTAAATATGTATTTGTCTCATCACGCAACTACATAACTGTGCAGATACTTTCACAGATCTGATTGTTCAGAAAAATCTGGAAAAGGAGCATGCACTATACAACATTAATAGAGAGTTATCTTATTTTAAAGAAATACTATGAAAACAATGATCATTACCGGCGCAAGCCGAGGAATAGGCGCAGCCACGGCAAATCTTGCTGCTGAACACAACTTTGCAGTCGTAGTTAACTATCATAAAAATAAGTTTGCCGCCGAAAAAGTTGTCGCCGATATTATCGCCAAAGGCGGTAAAGCAGCGGCTGTCCAAGCGGATATTTCAAAAGAGGGAGATATTATGAGGTTATTTTCTGAGACAGATAGGCTTTTTGGTAATCTCCATTCATTGGTGAACAACGCTGGCATTTTAGAGCAACAAATGCGCTTGGAAGAAATAGACGTAGCAAGGCTTAACAGAGTTTTCTCCGTTAACATTACAGGTCCGCTCATTTGTGCAAGAGAAGCCATCAAGCGTATGTCGTTAAAACATGGCGGACAAGGAGGGACTATTGTGAATATATCTTCGATTGCCGCAAGAACCGGAGCTCCGAATGAATATATCGACTATGCTGCTTCCAAAGGTGCTATAGACGCTTTCACTATAGGTCTTTCAAAGGAACTCGCCGAGGATGGAATCCGGGTCAATGCCGTTAGACCGGCTTTTATTTACACCGATATACACAAAGACGGCGGTGAACCGGGCCGAATTGAACGCATTAAAGACAGTATTCCCATGAAGAGAGGCGGCTTAGCGCAGGAAGTGGCTGAAGCAATACTTTGGCTGGCATCTGAGAAATCTTCCTATTCGACAGGTATTTTCATTGATGTAACGGGTGGCAGGTAATGGTTAAAATGAAGAAGATGCTGGCATAGTTACTCTACCTGTACGCAGTCTCTTTGGGCATTGTAGCTATTTCATATTTTAAATTCCATTCTTTTATGTTTTCTAAAATTGGTAAAAATGCTAAGCCTTTTTCCGACAACTTATATTCTACCCTTGGTGGTAGTTCCTTAAAGGCCAATCTTTCTAATAGTCCATCTTCTTCCAACTCTTTTAACTGTTCGGTTAGTACTTTCCTTGAAATGTGTGGCACTATGGCATCTAACTGACCAAAGCGAATGGTACGGGTGTTAATTACATTTATAATTATCGGTTTCCATTTATTGCCAATAGTGCCAATAGCTCTCGTAAATGGGCAATTCGAATTGCAAAATCTGTCGTCTCTCATATTTCTAAAATTTTGTAGTTACCCAATAGTAACTAGAGTATACTATAATGGTTACAAAGATAAACTATTGATAGTACCTTTGTGAAACAAATTTAAAAATAAATCAAAAATGAGTAGATTAAAAAATAAAGTAGCAGTTATTACAGGTGGTAATAGTGGTATTGGATTTGGCATTGCCCAAGAATTTAAAAATGAAGGTGCTAAAGGAGTTATTGTCGGCAGAAATCAGGAAACTCTAGACAATTCTGTCGCTCAACTTGGCGATAATTTTATCGCCATAAATGCCGATGTAACCAACCTTGCCGACCTAGAAAGAGTGTTTAAAGAAACATCTGAAAAGTTTGGTAAAATAGACGTGATTGTAGCCAATGCAGGTGGTGGAACTGTAGGAACTGTTGCCACTCTTGGCGAAGCCGACTTTGACAAGACAATTGATTTAAACCTGAAGAGTGTTTATTTCACCGTTCATAAAGGACTGCCCTATATGAATGACGGTGGCTCCATTATTCTTATCGGGTCAAATGCAGCACATCGGGCATATCCGAATTTTACACTTTATGGTGCTACCAAGGCGGCTGTGATGCATTTTGCAAAAGGATTTTCAAGTGATCTATTGGGCAGAAAAATTAGAGCAAATGTTATAACACCAGGTACAACAGATACACCAGCATTTGAAAAGTTTGTTCCGGTGGAACAAATTGAAGGTATAAAAAAACACTTTGCAAGCGAGATGCCAATAGGCAGAATTGGTCAACCATCTGACATTGGTAAAACAGCGGTTTTCCTCGCTTCTGATGATTCTTCGTTTATGCTTGGTACCGAACTGCTTGTTGACGGTGGTATGACCTATTTGGCGAAGTAATCGACCCAATACTGGCACGAGTCTGTAACCCGCACTATTAAATGGTTAAAATAATTTTCAAAATGAGTAAATTAGAAAATAAAGTAGTGAACTACGCAATTATCGGTTTCGGCAGTATCGGCCAGGCCCTAGCCAAGGCGTTTGCCCGAAAAGGCATCGAAGTATCCGTTGCAACCACGCGCGACCCGGAAAGCTTTGCATCCGCCGCGGCCGCAATCGGCCCCACAATCATTCCCAAAAAACTGGAGGAAGCAATTAAGGCGGATATTGTCTTTTTGGCTGTCCGTTTCGAGGCGCACATGGATGTCGCGAAAGCGCTGCCCTCCTGGCAGGGGAAAACCATCGTCGATGTGACCAATGCCTACGGTGTGTCTCCTGAGGAGTTGGGAGGACAGCCTTCAGCCAGGGTTGTTGCGCAGGCCTTTACTGGCGGTAGACTGGTTAAAGGCTTCAACCATTTGGTCGCTGCCGTCCTTAACCAAGATCCGGCCGTACATGGTGGCAGGAGAGTCGTGTTCCTGGCGAGCGACGATGATGATGCAGCGGCGGAGATTGGTGCGCTTGCGGAAAATCTCGGTTTTTCACCAGTCAAACTTGGCGGACTTTCGGAAGGTGGGTTGCTTGTGCAGGCACGTGGAAATAGCTGGGGTCAACTGATCTTTAAAGACTTGGTCAAGTTCAACTGATGAATCGTGACCACAAATTTCAATGCGATCTTGCCACGGGACTACAAAACCTGTAACGCTAATCGTTATTGCAAAAGCAGGAACAAATCCTCAAAACCAAAAAACAATTGCAGGTTTTAAAATTACGAGTAAAATCAACCGCATGGATTTTGATATTAGTGCATCTATACCCTGTGTTGTGCTTGGTGAAGACGTTGAGATATTTGCTAATGCGGAATTTAAAAAAACTAAAGACGTGAAAAAAGTAATTATGTATTTGCAATGCTCGCGCCTTAAAATAATGAACACAAATCATAAATCAAACATTAAATAATCGAAATAATGAGTAAATTAAAAAATAAAATAGCAGTAGTTACCGGTGCTTCAAAAGGAATAGGTGCATCTATTGCCAAACACTTTGCGGCAGAAGGCGCAAAAGTAGTTGTAAATTATGCTTCAAGTAAAGAAGGCGCAGATAGCGTGGTTAAGGAGATAACCGACAATGGAGGCATAGCCATTTCGGTACAGGCCGATGTATCGAAAGAAGCCGATGTAATCAGGTTGTTTGAGGAAACAAAGAAGACTTTCGGCACGTTGGACATTTTGGTAAACAATGCGGTCTTTCAGCAATTTTTACCTATTGAACAGGCATCGGTAGAAGCTTTTCATCAGCATTTCAACGTCAACGTTTTGGGTCCTATACTTACTATTCAGGCATCTTTAAAACTGTTTGGCGATAGGGGTGGCAATATCATCAACATCAGTTCGGGTGCAAGCAAGTCGCCGATGGCGGGAGTCTCTTTGTACTCTGCAACTAAAGCAGCATTAGATGCCATAACGATTTCCTTGTCGAAAGAACTGGGGGCCAAAAACATTCGTATCAATTCTATTTTGCCGGGCGCTACGGAAACAGAAGGTGCAACTAGTGCGGGAGTCACCACTGGCAGTGATTATGAAAAAATGTTTGTTGCCAATACACCCCTCGGTCGCAGAGGTCAGCCTCAAGATATAGCAAAAGTTGCCGTATTTATTGCTTCCGATGATGCATCTTGGATTACTGGGGAGCAAATTTCAGTTTCGGGCGGTATGTATGGTTTTTAAATTCCACCGTCCGGAATACATGCCCGCTCAAGAGGCCTTCGGCGTTCGAACCCGGCCAGCCCCTCTGTTCTCATCCCAGCTTAAAACGACAAAAGCCCCACTTATTGTGAGGCTTTTTGTGATCCCGCTGGGATTGTCGGCGTCACTCCATGCCCCATGCTCTTAGGCAGCCGAGAGGCCTTCGGCGTTCGAACCCGGCCAGCCCTTCTGTTCTCATCCAAGCTTAAACGACAAAAGCCCCACTTATTGTGAGGCTTTTTGTGATCCCGCTGGGATTCGAACCCAGGACCCATACATTAAAAGTGTATTGCTCTACCAGCTGAGCTACGGAATCTTTTTTTATTTCTTTCCTTTGAAAGAGCTGCAAAGATAGAATTCTTCATAGTATGATGCAAGCATAGAAGTAACTTTATTCTAATATTTGAATTAAGTTCCTAATAAACAGCGAAAAAAAAATGATTTAGCTAGATCAAGCCCTATTCATTAGGTGTCAAATAGGATCAATCAGAATTTAGAGTATTGTAGAAATGACGTTTTCGTTAGCTTAGTCGGTGAACTTGTTGACCATAAGTTAAATGCATTGGAGGATTTTTTATTACAAGGAATTCGAAAAACAACTGGACTCAACATAAAAAACCGCTCCTATCAAATAAGAACGGTTTTAAGTGACCCCGCAGAGATTCGAACTCTGGACCCACTGATTAAGAGTCAGTTGCTCTACCAGCTGAGCTACGAAGTCTTCATGAACTCTATAAGAGAGTCCAAAGTTAATTTTTTCAGCAAATAAAAACGAATATTTTTTATTAAAAAGTCACACTATATTCAGCGTCAGACGATAATAGTTTAAATACAAAAAATAATTTAAACACTGCTGTAGCATTAGGCTGGTTCAACTCGTGTTA
>DATMSZ010000496.1:0-6595 GCA_035565175.1 Pseudosphingobacterium sp. | reverse complement strand
ATGTCAGGTTTTTTTCCCGGGTTTATCTTAGGATATCTGTTTTACGATATCGGACATTACGCCATGCATCATTATAACTTTAAAAGCGGCATTATGAAAAAAATTAAGCAACATCATATGTTGCATCACTACCAAGATGCTGATAAAGGATATGGTGTGAGTTCCCCGTTTTGGGATTTGATTTTTGGTTCCGATTTTGACAAAAAGAAGAAAACAAAATAATTGTATCAAATCTTGTTGCTTCGTTAGAAATAGTTTGTCATATCAAAGTGAGGTATAGTTGTATTTAAAAGATCCAACATATTACGCTCTTGACCAACGTTTTTAGCAATAAATGAAAGAACCTAATTTAGCAAGGGAGATGGTTGAACGTTTGGCCGATGGAGAGCCGTTGAAAGATAAAAGTAAAAGTATATTTAAGGATAGAAAACGTACTAACTTACTTAAGGGTATAGAACAATCTGCTATTTCTTACTTGGTTACCAAAATACCTCGCTTTATTACACCTAATATGCTTACCACAATAGGTCTTTTAGGAGGTACTATAGTGCTCGTCGGCTTTATTATGGCAAGTTATCTCGATCGTTCTTATCTTTTATTAGGTATTTTAGGTTTGTTGATAAATTGGTTTGGCGATTCACTGGATGGAAGGATTGCTTATTATAGGAATATTCCGAGAAAGTGGTACGGATTCTCTTTGGATATTATAATAGACTGGATTAATACCGTTATTATGGGGGTCGGTTTTATAGTTTATCTTGGGAACGGTTATGAGCTTTTATCCTATTTTTTTGTTGCACTGTATGGCTGGGCAATGATCATTTCACAATTGCGATATAAAATAACTGATAAGTATACAATTGATGCTGGATCGGTTGGACCAACAGAAATTAGAGTCATTATAAGTGTGATATTTATATTGGAAATTTTATTTCCTGGAACAGTTAATATATTTTCTGCCCTCGTAGTGGTTACATTGTTTATCGTTAATATTGTAGATACTATAAAGTTGTTGAAACTTGGCGACGCTCGAGATATAGCAGAAAAAGCAGTTAAGAATAACCCTCCAGATGCTGAAGAAAAGTAGCATTTATATTTTTATAAAAGCTCAATTATCGGCATTTTTAGGTGGCGGAGTTGATTTTATAATAATGATTGCCTGCACCGAATTCTTGCAGATACATTATACAATTTCGATCGTAATTGGAGGAATATTAGGTGCGCTCGTGAATTTTACCATAAACCGTAATTGGACATTTGAAGCAAACGAAGCTGAAGGTAAAAATAATATGACTTTGCAATTGGTAAAATTTACCTCAATGGTAGGAGGGAGCATCTTGTTAAAATCTTCCGGGACTTATTTGTTAACAGAAATCGGCCGGATTGATTATAGAATAAGCAGAGTGGTAATAGACATTTTCGTATCACTAAGCTTCAATTACACGTTGCAGAAATATTGGGTTTTTAAAAAGAATCCAAGATAAATAACATGATCTGGTCATAAATATAGGCAAATTTTTATATGAAGATAAATATAGTTCAATCATTAATGGCTTTCTGTTTGATGCTTGGATGCGGATTCATTACATCCAAATCCTTGGCGTCGTCTACGTTAGTGCTAAATAACCTTCAGGTGATAGCGTATGTAGATTCTTTTCCCACACCGAAAAATGTAGATAATTTATTGTTTTATATTCAGCGAGATCCTAATACAAATACTATCTGTTATACGTTAAACATTGATAAAAATGGAAAATTGAATCTTTCAACACCGATTCATGCCTTTTGGATTCGTTATCCGGAAGGAGGAGTGAGGAAAGATCTCAATTTTATTCAGCGTAAATTTGCTTACGGTATTAATTCAAAAAAATTGGCTGATGGCAGCTATGACATACGCTCTGTAGCTTACAATAAATTGCCACTACAGTTACGAAAAGATGGAAAAGGAGCATATCACGTATATGCCGACATTAATAAGAAGGAATCTGTGCTTGAACGGATTTTTATTAGAATAGGCGATGGTGGCACTTTTTGGAACCCTGATGTTAAATATATAGAACTTAAGGGAGTGGAGGTAAAAACTGGTAAACGTGTTCTCGAAAGATTTAAACCTTAAATCGAAGATAGGCTGCAGTAAAATCTGCAGCCTATTATCTTTATAGTCCTAGCCTCTAGTACTTCTAGACGCTCTTTCTGGACGTTCATTTTCTCTGTTTTGTCTTTCATTCGTCCTTGAAGGCTGTCTTTGCCAACTTGGCCTTGATTGCTCGCTTCTTTGAACCCTAGGTTGCACATTAGGTCGAGATTCATTTACAGGGCGATTGTTTCGAACTCTTTCAGGCGCACTTCTATCCGATCCAATGGATGAAGGCCGATCCATGTTACTATTTCTTTGTACTCTGTCTGAACGATTTGGAATAGATCTATTAATATTATTACCTTCCCTTGTTCTTACTTCATTGGTTCGAGGTTCAACCCTGCGCGGTTCGCCGTTACTTCCTCTCGGCATACTTTCGCGGTTGGCCCTTTTACTATTTATAGATTCATCTCTATTGGACGGGCGAGATGTTGGAGTGTTGGCACGATTATTTGATCTATTATTACTCGGTCTATTTGATCTGATATCATTCGTGGAGGCAACTCTACCAGGGCGTGCCTGATCGCTTCTAGTTACATTTGGCCTGTATATTTCAACCGATCTACCGGTTACTCTTCCAGAACCAGGTCTACTCGCATTTGTTATACGATGCACAGGAACTGAGGAGCGCGTAATACGTTGTATTTCATTTCTGCGTGGCCCTGTAACATACGTGCGATTGTTATACACATATGTATTGTTGATGATGGTTGTCCTATTATAAACATTGATAACCGTTCTTCTTGGAGCATAATAGCTATGAATTCTCGGGCTCAATATGTAACGTTGAGGCACGAAGACCCAATAGTTAGCAGGAATATTGATGCTTATGCCAATACTCATTCCCGGACCTAAAGGAGCCCATCCATAATAGCCTCCACCACTTCTCCAGTTTACCCATGCAGGTCCCCACTCATATCCGGGTACCCATGTCCAACCAAATCTTCTATTGTGATTCCATCTACCATAGTGAAAGGGTGCCCAGCCCCAATCATAATTGGAAACCCAGGTATTTCCGTAGTCGGTCATTACCCATCGACCATTAGTAGCATATGGTTGGAAGTCTGGATCTACATTGGGAACCCATATATAACCATATTCAGGATCATCAACCCATTCTCCATATGGAGATAATTCATCATAAAACTGCTGGAATGACACGGTTATTCCAGGTTGTGCATTTACTTTCTTCGAAATTCCAGAGAAAAAAAGGAACACTAGAGAGAAGAGTAAAATATGTATGTTGTTTAACGTTTTCATAGCGCAATAGTTAATTTTACAATTTGCTTTCTTTAGTTAAGACAGAAAGGGAGGAAGAAGGTTTAATGAGAAGTAATGCAGGAAATTAATGATCAAAACCGAGGACACTTAATTGATCAACAATTTTTATCCTCGGTAAGTTTATAAAGAAAACTACAAATTGTTCTTTTTCATTTCATTAACGGCGTAATCTACCGATCTTGCTGAAAAAGCCATGTAGGTAAGTGAAGGATTTTGAGTAGAAGTAGATGTCATACATGCGCCGTCAGTAACAAATACATTACTACAGTGATGAAGCTGGTTCCACTTGTTAAGCATCGATGTCTTAGGATCATTTCCCATTCGAACGCCACCCATTTCATGGATGTCTAATCCAGGAGCCTGCCCCGCTGTGTTTGCTTGAATATTCTTAAACCCCGCTTCCGTAAACATTTCAGTTAACTGCTCGATATAGTCAGCTTTCATCTTGACATCATTATCGTCATAATCGATCGATATTTTTAACAAAGGAATATCCCAGGCATCTTTTTTACTACTATCGAGGGCTACAAAATTCTTTTCCTTGGGTAGTGTTTCGCCCATCATATGTGATCCAACACGCCACGGGCCTAATGTTGGATTTAAAAGTTGGGTTTTAAGGTTTTCACCTACCTTTGAAACATCTCTGTCGGAGCCTCTATAGGCGGAAAATCCAGCTGCATAACCTCTGAGAAAATTCGTTTCTTGTTTTGCGACATTTCTAAATCGAGGAATATAACCGCCACCAGCAGGATTTCGCCCATCTGTTTTGAATTCTTTTAATCCATCATATTCGGCACTGATACGGGCACTATAATTATGAAAGGCAACATATTTACCCAATACATCCGCATCATTACCTAAACCGTTTGGAAAGCGATTTGACTTTGAATTTAATAGAATTAAATTAGTATTTAGGGCTGCTGCGTTTACAAAAATTATCCGAGCGAAATAATCAATCTCTTCTTTTGTATTTGTGTCGATAATCTTAACGCCGACAGCCTTGCCTTTTTGCTCGTCATAAATAATGGAATGAGCAACAGAGAATGGCCGTAATGTGAGATTCCCTGTTTTTTCAGCCCAAGGTAGCGTAGAGGAATTACTGCTGAAATAGCCGCCAAAAGGGCAGCCTCTTTGACAAAGTATTCTGTTTTGGCATTGCACACGCCCTTGTTCAATATGAATTGGATTAGGTTTCGACAGATGGGCGCAGCGGGCACTAATTACATGCCTGTTTGGATATTTTGTTTTCAAAACACCCTTAAAATAGTCTTCCACGGCATTTAAAGGGTAACCAGGCAAAAAATCACCATCAGGTAATTCTTTTAAACCGTCCTTGTTGCCTGAAATACCTGCAAATTTCTCAACATAACTATACCAGGGAGCGATGTCTTTGTATCGTATTGGCCAATCAACAGCGAATCCGTCACGCGCCGGTCCTTCAAAGTCATAATCTGACCATCGTTGCGTTTGTCTGGCCCAGAGTAGAGACTTTCCTCCTACTTGATACCCTCTTATCCAATCAAAGGGTTTTTCTTGTATGTAGGGATGCTCATTATCCTTTACAAAAAAATGCATGGCATCTTCGCGAAAAGCATAGCACCTATTAACAATAGGAGCTGCCTCTTGTGTCGCCAAAGGAACTTCGCCTCGATGCTCAAACTCGTAAGGGTACATATTGGTAGTAGGATAGTCCACCACATGTTTAACATCTCTTCCCCGTTCTAATACAAGGGTTTTTAAACCTTTTTCAGTAAGTTCTTTAGCTGCCCAACCACCGCTTATTCCTGATCCTATTACGATAGCATCGAAAGTACGTTCTTTGATACTATCAATATTTATATTTGACATTTATACTAATTCGTTTTTTAGCTTATTCTTATGGTTTCATTGGCTGATGCATAACCATTATATCTTCCCGGGATCAACTCATATTGTTTTAAATCCTTCATAACATATTTAGAATTTAAAAAACCTTGAATGGTTCTTCTTTTAGTGATTGCGTAGAATCCTTCAACATCGTTTTTTGTTTCTTTATCCGACCCTAAAAACTGCAATAATTGGGTGCGTTGCGCTAAAGAAGCTTCGTTAAATGATTTAGAGAACCGTTTTTTAGATAGCTGATCTATCGCATTTAATCCGTCAGTAAAGATTTTTTGGTCATCTTTATTGTGGCAATCGTCAACCATCTTTAACACAAATAAATGCAATTTTAAATCTTTTGCACCCGGAGAGTCCGTTTTGGGGATAATAGTTTCTGTAATTTCAGCTAATAGATCTTCCTGCGTTTGATTAATGTCCAAGTTATTTAACTGAATAGATGCTCCTCCGGATTCTTGTGAACACGAAGGTAAAATAGCAATTCCCCCCGCTATTATCAAAAGATTTTTGATTGCTGATCTCCTTTTCATCTGATTATTATAATGTGTAGCTTAGCCTTGTTGAATTCCTGTAAAATGCATTATAAGATTCAATATTAATGATAAATATTTTAAGAAAGAAATTAGTCTACAACTCTTTGAGTTTTTTGCAGGCTTTTATAAAAAGCTGTAAACTTTTTAAAGACACTAACGACAAAGAATAAACTTTTCTTGTAAACCATTGTTCAAACAGAAAAAAGATAAATGTTTAAGAGATTTATTTACGCAATTGGAATCTTAGTATTTATGGCAATTTTATTAGTTGCCGGTTGGTTGATATATTATAGATTCGATCTGGGAGCACCTAAAGTTGAGTTAAAAGAGGATCTAATGATAGAGCGGATTACAGATATTGGTAAGTTAGAGCTGGTTAAATATTCAATGAAGGACGTTATAGAAAGAAAAGAACTGCGCTATTTTTTTCCTGATCAACGTGTTTTGTTTATTGCGGTGGGTGAAGTTACTGGCTGTATAGATTTAAGGCGAGTCTCGGAAGGCGATATAGTTAAGCAGGGAGTTGACTCGATAACAATTTATTTACCTGAGCCAGAAATATGTTATGTCCGCCTGGATCATAAAAAGTCTAAAGTTTATGATATATCCGGCGCTTGGTTGCCCGGCGATACCCAAAATCTGGTGGAGGGGATTTATAAATTTGCAGAGCAGCGGTTATTAAAAAGTGCACAGGAGATGGATATTTTGGGGAAAACGAAAGAAAATGCCAGTATAATATTTAAACCCATGTTAGAAAATATTACCG
>DATMSZ010000495.1:0-30232 GCA_035565175.1 Pseudosphingobacterium sp. | reverse complement strand
CAATATATCGTTCCGCCTGCTTATCTAAAGGATTATGTTGAATATTTCTGGACATTAGATAGCGCAAAGGGACAATGCGATCCGTTGAAATTTGCTACCATAGCTGATGGATCGCCCGGATTAATCTTTCAGGTTTCACCCAATGGTTTCGCTTATCAAGGTGGAAAAAAATTACCAATTGTCTATCTTTATGGTCAAACTACAACATGTTCTCAAATTCTTTTGCCTCCCAGTTTTCAGACAATCGGTGTATATTTTTATCCGCACGCATTGAAATCGGTATTTGGCTTAGATGCATGGGAACTAACGGATGACTGTCTAGATTTAAAGCTGTTTCCTACTTTAAAGGAATATAATTTAGTTGAACGCCTTTTGAATTTATCGGATGTTTCTCAACGAATTGAGGTGCTATGTGGCTATTTGTATAAATTGATTATTCTCCATAATAGTAGAGTTGACGATAAAGTAAAATATACGCTTGCCAACATAAAAAACATGCGTAAAAATTTGCCGTTAACGCATTTATGGCAAGATTTGGGATGGTCAGAAAGAACACTCGAACGAAAGTTTAAGGAACAGATTGGTATCTCTCCAAAATTGTTTACCAAAATCACTCAATTTCAAATGGCATTAAATATATTAAGAAGTGAAAATTATAATAGATTAACTGACGTGGCCTATGAGAACTTTTATGCCGATCAGTCTCACTTCATAAGATCATTTAAAGAATTTACGTCGCTCACACCGAATCAATATTTAAAAAATTCCAAGGAAACGGTGATTAATTTTCCCCAGATTTTTATTTAGAATAATCTTGTCGGTTTTGTTCTATTTATCCTTCTAATTGCTCAATAGATTTGCTAAAAAAAATTATGATAGCAATTACAGGAGCAAATGGCCATTTAGGAAAATTAACACTTTCCCAGTTGTTAAAAAAGACAGCGCCTACACGAATTGTAGCAATAGTAAGGGATAAGGAAAAGATCGCCGACTATTTAAGTACGGGTATTGTCATAAGGGAAGCAAATTATGAAGATCTGCATGCAATGAACAACGCTTTTAAAGGAGTGAAAAGGGTGTTGCAGATTTCAACCACCGCCATCGGAGATGAGGGGACTAAACAAGAGCAAAATGTCGTAAAAGCAGCGCAGATGGCAGGCGTGGAACATATAGTGTATACCAGTACGCTCAGTCCGGGCTTAGGGGCGCATTTCATGGCAGCAAATACCTGTTCACATACAGAGCAATTAATATTGAAATCTGGTATTCCCTATACCATTTTCCGTAACAGTATGTATATGGAAACCATACCATTGTTCATAGGAAACGGCCTATATGATGGACAAATATATTATCCCGCAGGAAATGGGAAAATAAGCTTTGTTTCCCGTGAAGAGATAGCCGAAGCGTTAAGCAATACACTCATCGAAAATACCGACGCAAGTAATATTTATAACATAACCGGTGAAGATGCATTTTCGTTTGATGACATAGCGAAACTATTAAACCAGCAAAAGGGATTAAATTCAACCTACTTTAATGTGAAGAATGAGGATTACAAAAAGGAACTAGCTAATTTCCATATGCCTGAAGCGGAAATAGAATTTTATTTAAGTATGGCCGACGGCATCAAAGCCAATGAATTTGCGCAAATAGATCAGCAGCTGGAAAAAATCATCGGGAGAAAAAGGAAAACACTAATTGAATATATGCATTCGCTTTAACTTTTTATAGAAAACCTTTTTTGAATTTCTTTTTCTCAAAAACATGATGTACACTATCTGTTTGTTTTTGCAAGCGTATATTTTGCGATTTATGAAATTAAGCTCATATTTAGCAAAAATAAATAGATGAAAATAAAGAAATATTCGGGCGAATTAGTTGATTTTGATATAAATAGATTAAGAGGGTCATTAATGAAATCAGGTGCATCTGAAGAGACAGTAGATGCCGTTTGGCAAAAAATGAGCGCCACTCTTTTTGATGGCATTTCCACCAAAGAAATCTATCAGCTAGCTTTTCAACTATTAAAAGATGAGCGTAACTCCTTGGCCGCACGTTATAGTTTAAAAAAGGCCCTGAGAGACCTGGGACCTACTGGATACTTGTTTGAAAAATGGATAGGCCGCCTTTTTGAACATGTAGGCTATAAAACGCAAACCAGTCTTGTGTTAGCGGGGAAAGCCGTAAATCATGAAGTAGACGTGATTGCACAAAAAGAAGAAGAGATGCTGGTGATAGAGTGCAAGTTTAGGAATACGGTTGATGCAAAAGTTGATGTGACAAATCCTATGTACTTTTTGTCGCGATTTATTGATTTGAAGGATAAACCTTTTTCCTTCTTCGGTAAAGAAATGAAGTTTACGGAGCCTTGGCTAGTCACGAATGCTTATTTAACGAAGGATGCAATTAGTTTTGGAAATTGTTACAACATTCATTTGCTATCCTGGGATTATCCCATAGGAAATAGTATTAAAAGTAGAGTTGATAGTATGGCGCTTTATCCTTTGACCTGTTTAACAACTATCAATAAGTTGGAAAAAGATCGCCTGTTATCGTCTGGATACATTTTGGTAAAAGATATTCTCAAGAAACCTAATGCATTGGAAGGTTTGGGCGCTAGCACGCAGCGGTTGGGGAAAATTTATCAGGAAGCACACGAACTGATCAATGGTGTTTAGAGCTGTTTTATATTCAACGCATTGTAATACAACTTGTTTTGTATATATTCTTTGGTGATTGTTTTGGGTTTTTGAAATTTAATAACTACCTTGTCTTCTGCAAGACTGGTTCTTTTAGACTTCTTAAACCTTTAAATCGACACTATGGAGTTGGGTGTGATAAAATGGTTCAACAATACAAAAGGTTTTGGCGTCGCAGATACTGTTGATGGCCAGGTATTCGTGCATATAAAAAGCTTTAAGATTAAGCCGAAAAGTATTGAAAATAGGCATACTATCTTGTTTAAAAAGAGGACGGACCCTAAGAGCCAAAATATGGTTGCCATACACTCGAGAATGTTAGGTGATGAGCAGGACTGGGATCTTATAGTTGCATTAGCCTTAAAGCGTTTGCCCTTTAAAAAAACAACTATTTCAAAAGATTTTCCCCACCATCCAAATAACCATCTCGCGGAAATAGCCGCCTACCAATACTTAAATGGAAAGTCTACCTCGCAGATTTTTAATGCCGTCACAAAATATTTTTCAGATAAACTGCACGATAAAAAATTTGTTCAATATTGTGAATTTATAGAAAAGGTATTTACCAGAAGCATGGGATTAGAAAAGCGAAACGAGCTTTTAAAGCATATTTTTGATTTTTTTGGGCAAAATGTGAACGAATCAAAACTTTTTGAAGTATGGAAGGCTATGAAATTTGCTTATATTGGTCATACCGATGCAGACGATTTTGAAATTCCAGAAGCTATTTTAGTAAACTTTGCCGATCAACTTAATGTCTCTGAGCTGATGAGAATCCACACATACAGTTACGGTGAGATTTTTTGTAATGAGCTTATCAAGAAAAAATTGGAAGAGTCTCAAGACTTGACCACTGAAGAAATTAAAAAACTGGAAATGATTAGCCATGTCAAGTTTTTTAAGGAGTAAAACCGAGGCTCACTTTATTCTTTTTCCTTCTGATTTAACATTTTTCCGCTGCCGCTTTATTAAGCGGAGGCCGTTGTATAGCATCTTTTAGGGTCGGACTTGTAGATGAGTTCTTTTATGTTTTTGTGGAATTATAGCCTCTCTAGCATCCACTATAAAAAAAGAATGTAAAATCATTTAATAACCTTCGACGTTATGGCAGAATTAATTACGGGTAGATTGCAGCCTAGGGTTGATCTTACTCCCATGGTAGATTTAGCTTTTTTATTGATTACTTTTTTTATGCTCACCACCAGTTTAAACAAACCCCAAGCAATGGATGTGACCATGCCAGATACCTCCGACCCGACCCAATTAACGCCTTTTTCTGATAGGCGCACCATGACGGTGTTATTGGGAGCAAATAATAAGATTGTATGGTATTGGGGAAGGTTAGACCAACCAATAGAAGGACCGCGGGTGACTACCCATGGAGGATTGGGAATACGCTCGGAGATTTTAGATAAAAAAAATAAAATTGCCAAGGAACAAATAGATGCCGCGAAAGGTCTAATGATTATCATACATCCCAGTAACCAATCTCACTATAGTGATTTGGTGTCTATTCTAGACGAAATGAAAATTAATAACGTGAAGCAATATATGATGGGAGAAATCAGTGAAGATGAAATACGGCTTCTGCAAGAGAAAAAGGCTTATTAAATATAGAAGGATTAAAAGCATTTTGAGGGAGGTGAGATTTTTTTTTGAAAAAAATTCTATCGCATATAATATTCTCAAATGTTGGCCGTTATTGTATACAATAGGTTTAGGTTGATAAAAACATATGTTTTTACCCAGCATCCCAAATGCTGGGTTTTTTTGCTTTAACGTATTAGCAGAAATTTTTCTACTCCGAATAATATTAAAGTGCTTTTTAGACGATTTAATCAACAAACAATAAAAACATACTAGTGATTAAAGGAATCCTTTAAAAGGATTTTTTTTCTATTTTCTTTGAAGCGTTTAGATAGAGTGGTAACGCTGCAGAGCCATACCACTCATAAAGTTCGGGAGCAAGCAACTTCGCTTTAATGGCAGGGTCGGTTTCTAATAAGACTTTCGCTTCCTCAATTGTCTTAACCGTTAGTATAAACAAACCTCGATATGATTTTTCATTTTTTTTAAAGGGGCCAGCGACTATTAACTTTCCCAGCTCCACTAAGCGGTTAATATTGTTGAGATGTCCTTTGAAAATGGTGGCAACTTGTTCCTTGTCGTCTATTACATTAGTGCCCGTTTTTAATATGACAAAAATATATGGGCGCATGCCATATTCATCGGCTCCTAGAGAATCTGCTAGTGCCTTATCATAGTTTGGGTTTTCTATCTGCGCTTTTGCAAAAAATCCTATAAGCATAAATAGGAAGAATAATAACCTTTTCATAAGCCATGTTAATTATGATTTAGTACGGTATTTGTCGTTTAAGCCTTCGCCTCGCTCTATCATTGGAATAATCTTTTCCAACCTTGTTTGTCTTGTTTTATCTTGTTTGGCGGTGCTAATATACTCCGCAAATTCTCGTTGTTGAGTCTTTTTAAACTGAGAGAAATGCTGTCGAAGTGTTTGGTTTTCTTTAAAAAGCTCTGCGAGTTCAATTGGAATAAGGATGGGTTTATTCCTGTCGGCTTTCATTTCTAAACCTTTTTCTTGGTTAATAATAGCTTCTTTTACATAGCTTAAGATAATTGGCAAATCAAGTTTTTTTAAAGAAGTAAAACGCATTTGCCTTAACGCTTTTGTTGTTCCCTCCTGGGCATTAATTAGCAACTTATGCTTGTCTTCTAAATAAACACCCTGATAAAACCATATACCAAAATAGGATTTGAAACCCGCTAAACCAACAATATTTTTACCGTTATGGGTATAAATAGGGCCGCCCCATTTTATTTCTTCTTTCAATCCTGCGCCTAAAATTAGCGCTCGCAAAATAGTCAACTCTTCATGCCATTGTTGTTGTGCGTCGTAAAAATCGTCCGCTGTTTTAAAAGCTTCCATTGTTGGAATATTTAGTATAAATCTGAATTCGATTGTTCTCTATGAGCTTTTTTTACTTTGAAACAACCATCTTCTTCCTGAAAACTCCTAGAAATAACACGCTGTTCCTTCGTCCTTTTCGGTTGAATCTAACTATTTCGAAGCGTTTTGAACCGAAAATAATAATCAAATTCAGGTATAACGAATATATGAATAAATTTCACCAATAATTAATGTGCTGAGAATGAAATTTTACCGTTTATGGTTAGATCGAGCATGTGATATGGTATCGATTAGGCTTGTTTTAAATGATTGATTAAATTTTCTTTTTAAAATAATTGTTTAGTTTTATACATTTGTAAGCAAACAGCCATAAGAAGAGCATGGAAAAAAAAGAAAAGGATATTTCAACAGAAGAAAAAATTAAAGAAGCAGCTAGAATTGTTTTTACAAAAAAGGGTTTTTCAGGCACTAGAACGCGCGATATTGCAGAAGAAGCAGGTCTTAACCTAGCATTGTTGAACTACTATTTTAGAAGTAAGGAAAAATTGTTCCATATTGTTATGGAAGAAAAGTTCGAGCAGTTTTTTGGAATGGTTATTCGACTGCTTGATGATGAATCTACTTCTTTAGAAAAGAAAGTAACCGCAGTGGCTAATGACTATATCGATATGCTTTTAGCTAATCCAGACCTACCAATATTTGTTTTAAGTGAAATCAAAAACAATCCGGCACATTTTAGCGATAGAATTTCTGGTAGATTGTTGAAATCAGTGTTTTTTCGGCAATTAAATGAAGTCCGTCCGGATATGAATGTATTTCATTTTATCCTGAATCTATTAAGTATGATCATATTTCCCATACTGGCGCAGCCCATTATCAGCCAGGTAGGCGCAATGAAAGACAAAGAATTCAAGAAATTTATTATTGAGCGGAAAAAGCTCATTCCAATCTGGTTTAACAGTATACTAAATACAAAGTAGCTTGCCCAGCGCCTTGCTGTTAAATTCACCTTTCTGCATTTAAAAAAAGTGACGCTGTCCATATAAAATGGAATTATAATTCAACACCGTTATGGCTGTATGCATGATGATTTTTAATCAAATGATTAGAAAATATTTTTAAATCTAAAAATTAGTTATAACTTTGTGAAAGGAAGTGAAGTAAGTCTTTATCTAACGAAAATGGAAGCCATTTTTAGGGGTGTATAAGGGTGGTTGGATGTTGTCTATAAACTAATCAAATGATTAAAAAACATGAATAACATATGTTTCTTGAAGTATTTAAACTGGTGGAAATTAGCTTGCTTCTTAAGAGAAGCAAGCCTAAAGCAAATAAACCAATCCGGAAAAAAGAAAAATAATACAGTTGCCATGAAATGGATGTTGGTGATATGTTTTCTTTTAATGCAGAGAGTAGCTACTGTTGCTCAGGATAGGCAAGATCTGACATTGGAAGCATGCTATGAGCAAGCAAAAGCTAACTACCCTTTGATAAAAAAACGTGCTTTGATCAATAAAAGTAAAGAGTATTCTCTTGAAAATGCAGAGAAGGGTTATTTGCCTCAGTTAAGTATAAATGGGCAAGCTACTTACCAGTCTGCAGTCACGGAAATTCCCATCGCTGTGCCCGGTGTTCAAGTACCGCAGTTAAAGAAAGATCAATACAAGATTTACGGAGAAATCAATCAATCGATATATGATGGAGGCGAAATTAAACAGCTAAAAGAGACTCATCGAACAGTCTCGGCTATTGAAGAGCAACGTTTGGAAATAGAATTATATCAACTGAAAGAACGCATAAATCAGTTGTTCTTTGGAATTCTATTGATTCAGGAACAGTTGCAACAAAATTCACTGTTGATAAAAGATATCAATCTTGGATTAAGTAAAATACAGGGGGCTATTGACAATGGAACGGCGCTTAAAAGCAATGCAGATGTATTAAAAGCGGAGCGTTTAAACGCATTGCAGCAGACAATTGATATGAAATCAAGGCGCAAAGCCTATATCGAAATGTTGGGTTTATTCATGCATCAGTCCCTAGACACGGCGATTGCCCTCGTAAAACCCACACCAATTTTAGCTACTTCCGATATTAAAAGGCCTGAATTGGGGTTGTTCAATTATCAACTGCATAATCTTGATGTACAAGAGAATGCAATAAATGCCAGAAACAGACCAAAGTTAGACTTCTTTTTTCAAGGTGGTTATGGTAGGCCGGCCCTAAATATTCTAAAACCTGGATTTGAAGCCTATTATATAGGTGGTGTACGTGTTCGCTGGAATATAGCAGGTTTATATACACTTAAAAAAGAGAAGGCCATTCTCGAAAATGACCGCATTGCAATACTGGCTGATAAGGAAACATTCTTATTTAATACAAATTATCAAATGAAACAGGAGCAGGCAGTGATCGATAAGTATAGCGATTTGTTAAAGTCGGATGATGAAATTATTGCACTTCGCGAAAAAGTGAAAAGTACTTCTATTGCGCAATTGGAACATGGTGTGATTACAACAAGTGATTATTTACGGGAGGTGAATGCAGAAGATGAAGCGAGGCAGAATAAAATTGTGCATGAAATTCAACTTTTATTATCTCAATACAACAATAAGTACACGCAAGGCAATTAATGCATTTGCATCTTAAATTAAAAAAAATGAAGACGATCGTATTATTATTTGGTTTACTCACCTTCTTTTATACTTCTTGCACCGATGATAAACTTCCATATGATGCTTCGGGCTCCTTTGAGGCGGTGGAAACGATTGTTTCGGCAGAAGCAAATGGCGTTATAAAAAAGCTCTCGTTGGAAGAAGGTCAAGCGCTTCATGCGGGACAAGATATTGGTTACATTGATACCGTCCAATTGTATCTTAAGAAAAAACAGCTGGAAGCGCAAGCGATGGCCGTTCTTAGCAAGCGTCCAAATGTCGCCGCAGAAATGGCAGCCTTACAGGAAGAGCTTAGGCATGCTAAAAGAGAACAGGAAAGACTGGTCAATCTGGTGAAGGCTGATGCGGCTACACCTAAACAGTTGGACGACGCTACGGCAGAATTGAATATCATAAAGAAACGTATTACTGCTCAACAATCGTCATTAGGCATTACCTCCACTAGTCTTCAAGAGGAAACCAATCCTTTATATGCACAGATCGAACAGCTGAATGACCAGCTCACAAAAAGTAGAATAATAAATCCTGTAAAAGGGACGGTCCTAACTAAATATGTGGAAGAAAATGAAATGGCAACAGTGGGTAAGCCTCTTTATCGTATCGCCGATATATCTAGTATCATTTTAAGGGCTTATATCAATGGAGAAAAATTCTCCAATATAAAAGTAGGTCAGCATGTACGCGTACAGATCGATCAAGGTAAAGATTCTTTTAAAGAATACCCGGGTATGATAGAGTGGATAAGCGATAAAGCTGAATTTACGCCCAAAACAATCCAAACGAAAGATGAGCGGGCCAATTTAGTGTATGCAATAAAAGTGCGTGTAAAGAATGACGGATATTTGAAAATTGGAATGTATGGTCAAATTGTATTGAGAGAAGAGAATAAGCAGTAAATGCTATTAAATTTAGTCGCGATGGAAACGGTCACACTTCACAATATTGTTAAAACCTATAACAAGGGAAGCGTAAAAGCGGTAGACGGTGTTTCGTTTACTGTTAAAGAAGGGGAAATATTTGGGTTAATTGGGCCTGATGGAGCCGGTAAGACTTCCATCTTTCGGATTTTAACAACGGTTTTATTGGCAGATGAGGGACAGGCAAGCGTTGCAGGCTTCGATGTTGTAAAAGATTATAAAAACATAAGGAGCAGCGTTGGATATATGCCGGGTAAATTTTCTTTATACCAAGACTTAACCGTTCTGGAAAATTTGAATTTTTTTGCAACAGTATTTGATACAACTATAGAGGAAAATTATGAACTAATAAAAGATATTTACGATCAGATCAAACCTTTTAACCATCGTCGGGCAGGGAAATTATCGGGAGGAATGAAACAAAAATTAGCACTTTGTTGCGCACTGATTCATAAACCAAAAGTGTTATTACTAGATGAGCCTACCACGGGCGTAGATGTGGTTTCTCGTAAAGAGTTCTGGGAAATGCTGAAGACCTTAAAGCGTCAGGGAATTACCATTCTAGTGTCTACTCCTTACATGGATGAAGCAACCCTTTGCGAACGAATCGCTTTAATGCAAGAAGGCAAAATTATGACAGTTGATACGCCCGAAAATATTATTAATGCTTATCCAACTAAATTATACGCAGCGAGATCTAAGGAAATTTATCGCTTATTGCTCGACTATCGCTCGGACGAAGCGATTGAAAGCAGTTATGCTTTCGGTGAATATTTACATATCACACTTCGTAATGATGCGCACGATGGACTTTCTACGCTAAAGGAGATTGCGGAGAAAAAAGGACATGTCGAAATTCAAGTGAAAGAAATCGGAGCGACGATTGAGGATAGTTTTATTCGTTTAATGGGTGAAAAGAAATCGAAGTATAATTAGTTGAACGAAGACTTATCATGGATCAAGAGAACGTTATTGTTTGCAAGAATTTAACCAAAAGATTTGGCGATTTTATCGCTGTAAACGAAATTTCTTTTGATGTTACGAAGGGAGAAATTTTCGGCTTTCTTGGTGCTAATGGTGCAGGAAAAACGACTGCCATGCGCATTTTGTGCGGTTTATCTTTTCCTACATCCGGCGAAGCTAGTGTAGCGGGTTACGATGTATATAAGCAACAGGAGCAAATTAAAAAGAATATTGGCTATATGAGTCAAAAGTTCTCGCTGTATGAAAACCTGACAATTTTAGAGAATATTGAATTTTTTGGTGGTGTTTACGGACTGGAGCGTAAAGAGATAAGGCATAGAACGGAAAGCTTGATAGATAGGTTGGGCTTACAGAACGAGGTAAAAAAAATGGTAGGAGGGCTCCCCCTCGGATGGAAACAAAAGTTGGCCTTTTCGGTTGCCATATTTCATCAGCCAAAAATTGTATTCTTGGATGAGCCAACAGGTGGCGTTGATCCTGTTACGCGCAGGCAATTCTGGGATATGATTTATGAAGCCGCAGCGGCTGGGATAACCATCTTCGTAACCACTCATTATATGGACGAAGCTGAGTATTGTAATCGTATCTCTGTTATGGTTGATGGGAAAGTGGAAGCGCTTGATTCGCCAAGAAATCTAAAAGAGAAGCATCAAGTTGCTACGATGGATGAAGTTTTTTATTTGCTGGCAAGAGGAGCCAAGCGGACTGATAATTAGTGAGACAGATAATCGTTAATTAGCTAATTCGATCTTTTTGGTCTAATTGTGCTAATGCCTAAAAGCTACAAAATGAAACAATTACTCGTATTCATTAAGAAGGAGTTTTATCACGTTTTTCGCGATCGTCGAACATTGTTGATTATGTTTGGTCTTCCCATTGTGCAGATCATTTTATTTGGCTTTGCTTTGTCGAGCGAAGTAAAAAACATTCACGTAGTTATTGCTGATTACGCAAAGGATGTTAAAAGCCAAAAACTCATTAATAAAATTATGACGTCTGAGTATCTAGTCGTAGAGCAAGTGAACCTGAACTATCACGAGATTGAAGAGCAATTTAAGCGGGGAGAGGTAAAGGGGGCATTGATAATTCCCGCAAATTTTAGCGGTGATTTAGTACACACCGGAAAATCCCAGATTCAAGTAATTACAGACGGATCGGATCCGAATATATCAAAAACAATAACAAACTACCTTACTACCATTATAGCTGATTTTCAACGGCAGGAAGCTCTTTTGGATCAAGTACCTACACTATTAAGTATCCAGCCCGAAATCCGAATGCTCTATAATGAAGAAGGTAACGGCTCTTTGAATTTTATTCCTGGGGTAATGGCTTTGATCTTAATGATTGTTTGTACCGCTTTGACTTCTGTTTCGGTTGTAAAGGAGAAAGAAATGGGAACGATGGAAGTCTTATTGGTTTCTCCTTTTAAACCCGTCTTTGTGTTGATAGCCAAAGCCGTACCCTACCTGTTATTATCTTTAGCCAATTTTACGTTAATTTTATTATTAGCCGTGTTTGTGCTCGATGTAGAAGTGCGTGGGAGCTTGTTATTATTGTATTTGGAAAGTACATTATTTATTATTACCTGCCTTTCATTAGGCCTGTTGATTTCAAATGTTACCAATTCGCAACAAACAGCTTTGCTGATTTCTTTAATGGGAATGATGTTACCTACCTTAATATTTACCGGATTTATTATGCCCTTGGAAAACATGCCAAAAATTTTTCAGCTTATTTCAAATCTTATCCCTTCTCGTTGGTATTATCTGGTAGTAAAATCGGTGATGCTGAAAGGGTTGGGGTTTAGTTATGTATGGAAGGAAACACTTGTGCTGACTGGCATGACGGTAGGACTGCTAAGCATTGCACTGATGAAATTTAAAGTTAGGTTATAGGGCCTTTTTTAATTAAAAAAGCTTATGAAAGTACTTCGGTTTATATTGCAAAAGGAGTTTCGCCAGATTTTTCGCGATAAGTCTATCTTAGCGATGATGTTTGCCATGCCTATGGTTCAATTAGTCATTCTGCCCTTAGCAATGGATTTCGATGTTAAGAGTATTAATCTTTCGATTGTAGATAACGATCACAGCTCTTATTCGCAAAAACTTATTCGCAAAATAAGTTCGTCAGGTTATTTTAACATAATAAGTGTTGATCCTAATTACCGGGAGGCCATTAAACATGTAGAAAGAGAAGAGGCCGATGTGGTAATGGAAATTCCGCCCGATTTTGAACGTAACTTAGTAAGAGCCGGTAGGCAGCAATTAGGTATTTACGCAGATGCAATTAATGGAACCAAAGCCGGGATTGGCAGTGGGTATTTGAATATGGTTCTAGCAGATTTTAATAATGAACTTGATTTTAATATACAGACAATAAATGCAGTTAACACGAACCAGGGTGGCGTAATTGAAATTAGGCAAAGAAGTTGGTTCAATCCTTTAGAAGAATATAAATTCAACATTGTCCCAGCGGTACTTGTGCTCTTGCTTACACTAATTGGCGGCTTTATGACAGCACTTAACATAGTAAGAGAAAAGGAGATAGGGACCATCGAGCAGATTAATGTAACCCCGATAAAAAAATGGCAATTTATCGCGGGAAAATTAATTCCTTTTTGGATCATTGGGATGATCCTTTTTACGATAGGATTAGGCGTTTGCTATTTTGTTTACGGGATATCTCCCAAAGGAAGTTTATGGTTGTTATACGCATTTGCCTTTATTTACCTAATAGCTGTGCTCGGCTTCGGCTTGCTTATTTCTACTTATAGTGATAACCAGGTACAGGCTATGTTTGTTGCCTTCTTTTTTATGATGATTTTTATGTTAATGAGCGGCTTTTTTACATCGACAGACAGCATGCCCCATTGGGCACGTGTTCTTTCTAACCTAACACCGGTAACTCATTTTGTTAAGGTCGTAAGAATGATCATTTAAAGAGCAGTGGCTTCGACGATGTTAAAATGGAATTTCTATATCTTATTGGTTTCGCAGGTGTGCTTAATGGCTGGGCCATCTGGAATTATAAGAAAACAAGTTAATCAGCTGATAATTCAATCAGCTAATTAACTTTTCTTCTTCGCCACCAACGTTTCAGTAAAAAAAATGCTATACCTATTACAAGCAGGAAGGGCCACATGTTGACTAAACCCACTAGGAACCACATGAAATTCTGCCAGCCGTTAGAAAACCCTTCTTTGAATTTGTTTGTAAATGCTGTTTGTTTGGGGATCGATTTATAGTAAGTAACAGAAATGGTAGAGTAGACAGATTGATTGTTTAAATACTGTAAACGCCCTTCTGTTCCTTCAATATCTGCTCTTAAGTCACCTATTTGCTTTTCAATTTCTAGTATTTCCGTTACCTTATTAGCTCTATCAAGTAGTTTAAGGTATCGCTGTTCCAGTTCTCTTTTTGTTTTAAGCCGCGCTTGAATGTCTACAAATTCTTCCGTAACATCTTTCACTTGTATATCTTTTGTATCAAACTTTTTGATACCCTTTGTTACGTCGCTTATAAATACATCAAATTGTTTTGCTGGTATTCTAATAATCAACGTGCAGCTTAAACTGCCTGACAGGTTGTTCTCGTTTTCAGAAGATATATAGCCATTATGCTTTTTAATAGCTTGTTCAATACGTCTCCTTGTTTGAATTAAATCTGTTGTCTCAAAAGCGATGTTTCCTTCTTTTATGAGCTTGCGCGTCAGCGGATCTGGCTGATCGGTAGGCGATTCATTTGATGTAAGAATACTTTCTGCGGCTGCACCGCCGGCGACGGCTCCATTGTTAGAGTTTTTGTTACAAGCAGTGAGCAGGAGCGTCAAAAAAACAAAAAGATAACTTTTTGGAAAGCTCGCAAGGAAGCCATTTTTTTTCTTCATTTTGCTGAATTTATTCTTTAGGAGATGTTGCCAGTCGCAAATTTCCATAAATGATGCTTTTTTTATTACGAAGGTAACCATTAAAAGGTAACCATTAAAGCGATTGAATTCAGGTTATTGCTAACTTTAACAATTAAATTGAGAATAAGGCATCATGAAAAGCAAGAACCAATTGACTCTGTTCGAAGAAGTGACATATTTTATTTTGATTTCACCTGCAGAAAGAATACGTGAGTGGATAATAGACCAAAAAAGAAGACTTCACGCTGAAATACAGTTGAGTGACTTTAATCTATACGCGATACCGCATATCTCCTTGTACAAAATAAAAATGGAGGATAATGATGAAATGATAAAAAGGAAGGTGTCTACCGCGATCGCTGCCCATACAAGCTTTCACCAACCTTTAAGTGGTATTGAGTATCTGACACATGGAAACGTCTCTTTTAGTGTTTGTGTTAAAGTGGTTAAACCAGAAAGAATAGTAGCTTTATACCAATCTTTGCGGGAAACATTCAAGTTTAAAAAGACGAGCTTTCATCCACATCTAACCATTGCTAGGGATATCGATAACAACAATAAGCACGCTGTTCAAAGACTGTTTCCAATGATGATGAGTTATGAGGATAGTTTTTTTTGCGACAATGTGCTAATTTTAAAGAAAAATCTGATGTTACCAGACAGTAAATACGAAGTGATATTTAATGGGCAGCTGAAATGATAAGCAGGTTAAAAAGTATAACCAAAGGTAATACTCCAGGCTCTATTACGCTGTTCGTATCTTGAATTAGTGGACAAATCTGCTAAGCCCATCATATATCCTGCGGCTAGGCTATACCCTCTTTTTAAATGATAACCAATACTTAAGTTCAGTCCGTAATCAAATCGATTTTGACTGCCATCACTGCCAAAGGTGAAATCTTCTCGTGAACCTTGATAATTGCTGGCAAAGCTGTTGGCACCAAAAAAGCCTATTGCGCCATAGGGGCCCGAGCTTAGAAAAAAGTTGCTTGAATCTCTTAATGGGAGTTTTGCAACAAAATTGACCGGTAATTGTAACCAAAAAGTCCGTTGTGTCAAGGGGGTACTGCCAAACTCAGAATAATCAAGCTGTGATCCCAACATCTGGAAAGATAAACCTGATTGGACGGCGAAATAATTGTTACGAGAGGCTTCTATCGTTCCTGATAGGGAAAAACCATACGTTCTTGATGCTTCTCTTGATGTCCCCGTTTTTATGTTAGACAAATGATAAGACGGAGCACTTAAGCCCAATTTTAATCCATAATGGAAATTCCAATCTTGCGCATAAGTACTTTGATGTATAAACCCAAAAGCTAGCCATAAAATAATTAATCTTTTCATATACTCTAATAATTTAATCCATCGGTCAGATGGAGCTTACCATGTTTAAAATTCACATTCCCCAGCATGATGAAAATGGAATTTTCAACATGGACGGTTCATAATTTTTTCTTTTATTCGTTGCCGTCAAAACTAACTAAAGAAGTGTTAATTAGTTTTAAGGTTTGGGCTTCCTAATCTTAAAAAATGTTAAATCGTATTTCAAGGAGAATTGAAAGTAGGGATAATGATCGAAATCTTTATCAAACAGCTGTTGGTGGACGAAAGCATATTTATTGAAATCGTCTAAGAGTTAAATGGATTTATGGTTTAGGAATAAAGCTATACAGGAGCTTGCACATGTTTTTTATGTAGATCTTCTATTAGTTTTTTCACAGCAATTGTTTTATCCTTTCTTACTTCCTTCAATATAAAATCCTTCTTGTACTGAGGTAAGTTCTCCCCATATTTATCAGACCATAAGGCAATCTCAATGAGCAGAGGTACAAGGTTGATGCCCTTTTCTGTTAACCGATAAATAATTTTTTGTTTATGGCGATCGTCTCTTCCTTTTCTTACAAAACCATTCTTTTCCAATGCAGTCAACCTATCAGCCAATATGTTTGTTGATATCTTCTCTTGGGATGATAAAAATTCCTGATAATAACGTTTATCAAAAAATATTAAATCACGGATAATTAATAATGTCCATTTATCACCGAATAGTTCTACAGCAAAATTTAGCGGACAATCAGATCTCATAATAAGACTTTTTAACTACTTGCAAATATAAACTGGTTTGCCGTATATTTGCAACTACTTGTAAAAAACAAGTAGAAAGATAACGATAAATATAGTACCTTGCGAAGATATATTATGAAAAGAGTAGTAATAACAGGTATGGGAGCGCTAACTCCTGTCGGCTTAGGTTTAAAAAGCTTTTGGGAAAACCTTAAGATGGGGAAAAATGGTGCAGGGCGAATAACTAGGTTCAATCCAGAGAAGTTTAGAACGCAAATAGCATGTGAATTAAAGGACTTTAAAGCAGATGATTGGTTGGATAGAGCCGAAATCAAAAGGACTGACCCTTTTACGCAGTATGCGCTTATTGCAGCAGAAGAGGCGATAAAAGATTCGCAAATAGATTTTTCTACAGTAGACCCGTATGATGTTGGTGTTATCTGGGGAACCGGACAAGGAGGGATGCTTACTTTCGAAGAGCAGGTAAGGGAATATGCTATGAATGGTTTTACACCGCGATTTAGCCCTTTCTTTGTTCCTAAACTAATAGCAAATATGGCTTCCGGATTAATCTCCATTAAATATGGTCTGAAGGGCATAAATTATTCGACAGTTTCTGCTTGTGCCACTTCAAATACTGCTATTATGGACGCTTTCAATTATATACGTTGGGGAAAGGCAAAAATGATGATAACCGGGGGATCGGAAGCGCCTATCACGGAGGCTTCCATCGGCGGTTTTTGTGCCATGAAAGCCATGACCACCAGAAACGATGCACCGGACTTAGCTTGTAGGCCATTTGACAAAGGCCGCGACGGCTTTTTAATGGGAGAGGGGGCAGGAGCCTTGGTGCTAGAAGAATATGAACATGCCTTGGCTAGAGGTGCAACAATATATGCCGAAATAGCTGGAGCCGCTATGACTGCTGATGCCTACCATATGACATCTACACATCCGGAGGGTGAAGGTGCGTATAACGCCATGCGTTTAGCATTGAAAGATGGAGGCTTATTGGCGGAAGATGTAGATTATCTGAATGCACATGCCACCTCTACAGCTGTTGGAGACATGAGTGAATTAAAAGCGATTACTAAACTTTTTGAAAAAAATGCCTCTCAGCTACATATCAGTGCTACTAAATCGATGACCGGCCACTTGCTTGGAGCAGCCGGCGCCATTGAGGCCATCGCTTCTGTGATGACTATTAAAGAGGGCATTATAGCGCCAACAATCAATCTAACGGATCCAGACGATACGATACCAACAGATTTAAAAATTGTTAAACTAAAAGCATTGTCAAAGGAGGTAAATGTTGCGATGAGCAATACCTTTGGCTTTGGAGGACACAATGGTATTGTCGTTTTTAAGAAACTAAATAGGTAGGGCCTAATTATTAAAAATATATATTTGCATTAGTAAAATAATGCAAATTATGCTTAATCTAGAATGGTTTAGAACTTTTAAGGCGATTTACGAAACCGGTACGCTTACTGGTGCCGCGCAATCATTATATATTTCCCAGCCAGGAGTGAGTTTACATCTAAACTCCTTAGAAGCGTACACCGGCTATAAACTTTTTGATCGTTCTGCAAAAAGGATGGTTCCAACGGAAAGAGGAAAGGTATTGTATAATTTTGTGCTAGAGCCACTCCTTAAGCTCGAAACCTCTGAACAATTATTCCATAGGAGTTCTAAGCTTGATCGAGCAACAATAAGTATTGGTATGTGCTTTGAAACGTTCCAGTTTACGCTTGAAAAACATATATCATCCTTATCGTTTAATGTGATCATTAAATTTGGCGAATATCCGCAAATGATTCAGGACCTCGATAAAGGCCTTTTAGATTTAATTGTCACTCCTCAAAAAGGAATAGAAAAAAATTTGGAATTTGTACCCTTTTCCAAAGAAAGGATAGTTTTGGTGGCCGGGGCTAATACGGATACCAAAGACCTTGAACAGTTATTATTGAAAGATGATCTCGAAGGTGGTGAGAAATGGCTCAAGGAACAAATTTGGTATAGCACCGCTGCGGATATGGAGAATGTCAAAAAGTTTTGGCAATTAAACTTCAAGCATCATCCTGATTTTAAACCTAATTATATAGTCCCCAATATTTGCTCCATTGTGCGATGTCTTAGCGATGGACACGGCTTATCCATTATCCCGAATTTTTTATGCAGAGAAGAGATCAAGTCGGGGAGACTTCGACTTGTATGGGAAGGAAAGCCAATTATTGAGAATATACTGTACTTTGGAACTCGAAAGAAGACGATGTATGAAAAAGAGATTCAACAAGTAAAACAGATTTTTGAAAAACAGGAAATGGGAGATTAGGTGCAATGAATATCTTGTTACCTTTAGACGTTTGGGTTCTTAATTTATTACTTTTACGGCTAAAATGAAATAAATGAATCGATTCCTCCTACCATTACTGCTTTTTTTGTGGTCTTTTTCTTCTGGGAAGGCCCAACAAATAGCTTTCGAGTTAGATAATAATCATAATCGTACGGCTACCTACGAAGAAGTACAGCATTTCTATCATTCAATAGATAAGAAATATACAAAAGCCAAACTTTTGTCGTATGGTACCACTGATGTGGGTAAGCCTCTGCAATTATTGGTTTTATCAAATGATGGTGATTTTGACCCAAGCGCTATTCGTAAGAAAAACAAAAGCATTATCCTGTTTAACAATGGAATACATCCGGGAGAACCGGAAGGTATTGATGCTTCTATGATGCTTATTAGAGATTTATTGAAAAATAATGCTATTCCAGAAAATGTAGTGCTTTGTTTTATTCCAGTATACAATATCGACGGTATGTTGAATCGAGGTGTTTCGCGCGTTAATCAAAATGGACCAGAAAGTTATGGTTTTAGAGGGAATAGGCAAAATTTCGATCTTAACCGTGATTTTATTAAGACCGACACACATAATTCAAAAACTTTTCAAGAAATTTTTAACACATGGGACCCCGATGTTTTTATGGATAACCATTCAAGCAACGGTGCTGATTACCAGTATATTATGACGTTAATAGATACCCAACGTGATAAATTAAACCATGTGCTGGCAACATATATGACCGAAAATTACACCAAAGAGCTTTACCGTCGTATGGAGAAAAAAGGATACCACCTGGTACCTTACGTTGATTTCCGTGGTAAAAATCCTGAATCGGGTATTGTTTCGTTTTTGGAAAACCCAAGATACTCTACTGGATATGCTGCTTTACACAATACAATTGCTTATATGCCGGAAACACATATGTGGAAGCCGTTCAAGCAGCGTGTAATGTCCTCCTATGCACTCATGCAAGACCTCATTGACATAACTTCTGAACAAGGTGAGCGCTTATTGCAGGTAAGGGCAGCTGCAAAGAAATCAGTAAAAGAACAAGAACTTTTTCCACTAGAATGGAAGCTTGATACCACCGTTTACAGTAAAATCAATTTCCTCGGCTATGAAGCTGAGTATAAACAGAGTGATGTGAGCAACCAACAAAGGATGTATTATAATCGGAAAAAACCAACTAACCGTGAAATCAAATTGTATGACCATTATAAACCTACCGTTCAAGTAAGAAAACCAAAGGCTTATATAATCCCCCAAGCTTATGAAAAAATTGCAGACCTGCTAGCATTGAATGGAGTGAAGTTGGAAAGGATAAAGCAAGACACGGTGTTATCTGTTGAGATGTATTATATTAAAGATTTTAAAACAATCTCTTCTCCATTTGAAGGGCATTATCTTCATAGCCAGGTTGAGTTGAAGGCAAAACAAATGGATGTTCCTTTCTATGCTGGAGATATACTGGTATATACGAACCAGGAAATGAATAGGTTTATTGTGGAGACACTCGAACCACAGGGTGTCGACTCTTATTTTAACTGGAACTTTTTCGATGCCATTTTGGGACAAAAGGAGTATTTTTCAGCATATATCTTTGAAGACGAGGCTGCTCGGCTGTTGAAACAAGATGATGCACTTTTACGTAAATTTACAGAGGCAAAAAAGCAAGACCCCTTATTAGAAAAAGATACCAAAGCACAGCTTGATTGGGTTTACAAACATTCCGTATACTACGAAAAGTCTCATCTTCGCTACCCAGTTGGGAGGCTGATTTAGCGTTCTTTACAAATATGCTAATTTAGACTATTGGAGTGGGGGCTCGTTAACTTTACTATTTTTAAATCTCCTATAGTAATGGAACGTTGTATTTCAGGATCCCCTAAATAGTTAATACGTGCTTCGCCAAAAGCCCACACTTTTATCTTGTCCTTCGTGTTTAAATTAAAAGTACTACTTCCGTATGCGGTAACTTTTGAAAAATCATTTATTAAATGTTGTACATTGACCTCACTTTCACCGTACGATTTAAATGATTGGGAAATAGCTGATCCTCTATTAATGGTGAGGTGATTGTCTCCATAAAGTGTTGCTTTTAATTCCTTTGTTTCAATACTGTCTATCAACAAATGAGATTCGCCATATAAGTTAATCGTTAACTCTTTTTCTTTTAACGGACTTAAGCACGTAGTCGTCTCTTCTCCTCTTATAGAGAGGTCCTTTAGTGTTTTATAAGTAACATGGGCGGTTACTTGCGTGCCTTTGTAAATGGGTACCGATTGCGTATGGCCATTCTCGGTTTGTTTTATTTGCTTCGTCGTGATTTTTGCATCGTCTAAATAGATAAGGAGATTCTTTCCTTCAACTTTTATGTTTATTTTTTCGAGCGGTACCTTGCTCTCCTTAATAGTGACCGTTTCTTCGCTTCCTTCTTCCAGGAATAGTTTTATATGAGGGCTTACTGTAACTTTTTCGAAAGGGGAAAGAGTTGAGCTTTGCTTATTTTGCGCAATCGATTTTGAAACTGAAACGAGTAAAAGTAGCGAATAAAGTGCTGACCGAAAGTAATATTTCATCATGGCTAAAGTTATTTTATAATTAGCTGTACAAGAAGTCTGCCATCGCATTAAAATAACATTTAAGCTATCACTACCTATACTTGGTGAAATACAAAGCGTTCATAATCGAACATCAATTGTTCGTTTACGGACGATTAATTGACAATTGCTAGAATCATCCCGTCGTGCTCTTTCGTTCCAACGGTCTGTATAATGGTAGAAAATACGCGCGTATCCTTGCTTAAGGATTCATTTAATCGCTGAACACCTTTAACCCTTTCATCGGTATTTTCGGCGTCCAATACTTTTCCTTCTCTGATCACATTGTCGGCGATGATAAGAGCGCCTGGTCTTGCTAATTTTATAGCCCATTCAAAATATTCGAAATAAGGAGGTTTATCAGCGTCGATAAATATAAGATCGAAGGGACCTTCTTTCTTTTCTTCTATTTGCGGTAAAATGTCTAATGCCTTGCCTACACGAATATCTACCGTTTCCTGTAAATGCGCCTTTTTAATATTTGTTAAGGCTACTGCTGCATGCTTTTCATCATATTCGATGCTTATTAGTTTGCCGTCTTTTGGGAGCGCCCTGGCTAGCCAAATTGTGCTATAACCTGCTAAAGTTCCTAGCTCTAATATCTTGTCTGCCTGTATTAACTTAGCTAACAACTGTAGAAATTTTCCTTGACTGGCAGAAACGCTGATCTGCGGCATATCAGCTTGTTCTATAGACCTATTCACTGCCTGTAAAATGTCGTCCTCTTGAGCAACCAGCTTACTGATATAATTTTCAACAAGTGCAAATAATTCGTTGTCCATAAATTGTAGATCTTTATAGTATCGGGATAATTGTTAGTCGAATATAACAATATTTGGTCAGATTTACTCATTATAGGTTTTGAAACGGCACGAAAGCACTATTTCATTGTCCTTACAAAGAAATTGTCATTTTGATTAAGAAAGTTCTTCCACGCAATTGATAATGGCTATAAGCAAATTCATTTGCTGATAAACTGTACATCTCGTACGACTTTATATTTGCAAGATTGTTGGCGTCTAATTGTAAATCCGCTTTCCACTTGTCTATCCGATAACGAATGCTTAGATCCGTGAAGAAATAATCGATTTTCTCCGTATTTTTTTGCTTGGTCATCAGTTGTCTTCCACTTATTTTCATAAATATGTCTTTGGTAGGTGCATAGGAGAGCCCCAAAGATTGATCTAATACATTAATTTGCCTATTAGGAAATGAGTTATTGACCTTATCGGAAATTAATTTGCTGGTAGTCCAGGTTCCTTTGCCTTCATATTTTAATGAAATTTGATTTAGCAGCCTGGTTTCGAAGTAGGGATTGAAGACAAAAGAGATATTGTTAAAAGGTAAAAGCTGGTCGTTAAGGAACTGATTATAACGCGTATTGCTCCAGGAGCTTCTTAATCCTACATTGAGATCCAAAGCAAAAATGTATTTACTGATACCACCGTTTATGCTAAATGTGTTTGTGCTGTTAGCGAAAGGCAGTTGAACAGTTTGCGAAAGATTATTTGTAATTTCTAAAGAATTAATGGTATTAGCTGATACGATGCTATAGTTAGCCCCTACGTTCATAAAAAACATGCTGATACTTCTTTGAAAGTTATAACGCATATCTAGGTTATGTGTGTCTTTTTCTTGCAGTATTGTGCGGTTTGTTTGGAGATTACGATAGTTTGTTAGGATGGCACCTTGATAAATATCATTTATATTCCCTATTTGATTGCTATAAGAATAATTCGTAGCAATATAGTCTTCACTATTGATGCTATATTTTAGCATCCACTTTGGATTAAATAAAAAACGCTTGTGTTGTTCGTGGAGGGTGAGGTTTTCATCTTTATAAGCAATGCTTTGGATAGCAAGAGGAATAGATAATATACTTTCCCATGGACCACGTTCATACTCATAAGATGGATTAATATAAAATCGATGACGACTCCAATGTAAATCGTTGTTTTGGCTCCCCGCATATGGTGTTTGTTCGCCATCTTCCTGCGTTAACAGAAGGTCAGATCTTAAACGTTGCCACTCACTTATAAGACCTATCAGATAGTTTTGTTTAATCAGGCCTTTAGGAAGCCTGTAGCCGAAGGATACATTATTAAACCATGTAGGGATTTCCGTTGATTGGTTAATGCCTCGAAATGGAATACTGTCGTTTAAAGCGTTTTCGTTGATCCCTGGTGTTATTGCGAGTGATTGGGGTTGATTATAGTGGTTTACATACCAGTTAATGCTCAAAATGTTTTTATTCTTTAGTTCTGGAATATAATTCAATGTATTTGAAAAGTCATATGTATTTGTTCGTAGAAGCTGTTCAATATTCAGGTTATTGCTGTTTAAAAAAGATGCGTCCTTTTGACCGGATAAATCAAATTTTAGGGTGTTATTGAAATAATACGTTTTCTTATTAGCCTTAAGGTTCAGCGAAATGTTCGCAAAATAAGGTCTCTTTGAAATATTTTGAGATTCACTATAACGAACGGTATCGTTGTTAAGGTAAACCTCGTTCCAACTATTATAATCTAGATGACTATTGTCTATAAATAGACCAATGTTCGATTTTAACTGAAAGCCATTTTTCAAATTGGTTAAATTGTTTGCATTAAGCGATGCCGATTGGTTAAAATAATAGCGATCCTTGGGCAGCTCTGGTGCAGAGACTGTGCCAGATGAAAGAAGTTCTGCAGGACGTCTGTTATCCATGGCCTGAAGCATGTTCTTGGCATTAAATGCGGTAAAGTCGGTGGATAAATCTACTCCTGTGTTATTAGCTTTTGCAACATTGAGCATTTTGTGTTTTTTATTAAAAAGAATGCTATTCAGCTCTAGATCGTATAAGTTCGGCGTTCCTGCACCAATTTTTGCTTGCCCGCTCATCTTAAGCTTAGCCTCCTCCTTGATCTTTAGGTTGATCGCCACATCATCACTTATGCTTTTGTTTCTCATTACTTCTATGGGTTGATGATTTTGCAGTACTTCAATATCCTTTACCATTTCATGCGGAATGGTTTTGGTTCCTACGTTATATCGATCGTTCAGGAGGTCATCTCCATCGATATATAAGTTAGAAATATTTTTTCCATTATACTTAATCTGACCACTTTCCTCCACCTCAATTCCTGGCATACGTTTTAATACATCGCCTATCGATCTGTCCTCCGATTTTGTGAAGGAGCCAACGTCATAACTCAAGGTGTCATTTTTTGAGCGTATCTTCGGGGGGCTCTTTATTTCAACCTCAGCAAGATTTATTTTTTTATCCTCCAATGTAATGTCGTATAACGTTTGCCCCGAACGCAGCGCAGCACTCACTTTTTTATAGCCTAAATGATTAATTTCGATTGTCTTACCCTGTATGTCGACGGTGTCGGGTACACTGAGCTTGAAATGGCCGTTTATATCACTTGTTGTATAAGTTATAATATGCTGATTGCTATTCTTTAATGTTATACTGGCATAGGGCACGGCCTCTCCTGTAGTAGTTTTTAAGGTGCCGGCAATTTGTATTGTCTGAGCATACGCAGCATCAACCATAAATAAAAAGACGACAAATAGTGCTTGTTTCATTCAGGAGCTAGTAAGTTTTTTAATGTAGGGACGACCACAGACTGGTATTAATTTCAATAATCACTGTTTTTGGTCTAACTCGAGTGGGTTGTTTAATTGATTCTTTTTGTCTTTTGCTCTTGTTTCCATTGCTTCCCTCATTTCATCTTCCGATAATTCACGACCAGATTGATCTTTAAGAACGATTTTAGCTTTCGCGTTAGCTGGCAATGTGTTTTTCCAGTTCGACATGAAATTTCTGTCATGAGCTGTTTTAGCCTTTTCAAAATCACGACGATTGGTTGTTACAGCATCTTCGGGAAGGACAATTGTTAGCTTGTTGTTTTCATTTTTATCAAATCCTGCATAATTAAACAAAACTTCATTTTTACTGTCGGAAGCTTGAAGAATCAATCCAGGTAATCCGTGTAACTTCCAAGGGCCGTAGGAGAAAGGAAGTTCGGTAGTAAACCATGCAGTGTATTTTCTTCCACCAAAAGAACCTTTTGCTGATTGACATGTATAACCACCAATTACCTTTGTCTCATCACTTATCTGCCAGTCAATAAGTGGGAAATCTTCTGGAATGAGGTAGTCCGTCATGCCTATTTTGTCCACCGTTATTATTTTCTTTTCCTGCGGAAATAAGAATAACTCTTCATTCGAAATGTTAGGTGCATTAAAGGAAATACGGTTTTTTCCCATTTTTCCATCCGGCAGGTTTCCGTCCATTTCCTTTTTCATTTCCTCCAATTTGAGTGCAAGTGTCTGGCTTTTAAAGACGCTTCTGTCTGTGCCCATGTAGAGAATCATGGCTTCCTTCTTTGGGTGTTGCCGTTGATTTGTATCCGTAATATGTACGAAATCGTAAACAATACTTGCTAAAGCCTTTCCTTCTTCTTGTGCATAAAGGGGAAGTTTAAAGCAGCTCATACATAATAGTAAGCCCGCTTTCAGAAAAAAAATCTTATTCATAAATTTATTTTTTAGGTGAATTTTTATGGCTGCTAAGGTATTTAGGTGGATTGATTATAAGCTTTTTATGAATGTTAAACACTGTTAAAGCGTATCCCTAACGTTAAATACTGTTAATTAGTACTAACTTGTGTTAATGGTCTAGGCAGTAGTAGTAATTAAACTTAGCTTTGTGTAATGCTGCTAAAAAGAATCCGTTTCATTGTTATCATTGTAACCTGTTCATTGCTGGGGATATTTCTGTTACAGGGGTATTGGTTATATAATTCTTATCAATTGAGTGCAGAGCAATTTGATAAAGAGGTAGCAAAGATCATGCAAGTGCTCCAACAAAAATATGTCAGAATAGATATGAAGAAAATGGGAGTTCCTGTAGACAGTCTTCATAGAGGCAAAAGAATCATTGGGCTGGAGCACGGCGAGATGGACAGCTTTTTCCTTTCCTTTAATAATTCGGCCGGTGACCTACCGGAACTGCCTAACCTAAATTTGGACGATACGAACAGGAGATCAATGAAATTTTCAATAATTACCCAGCTTGATGCGGATAGCGTTAGGCAAGATAATGCGCGTACTAAATTTAGAAAAAGGCAGATCTATAACGTACACGACATTTATTATAATGAGCAGGCATTTCGCGGTATTGCGATGCCGCTAATGCAGGACATCGACTCGCTAATGCTAGTTAACGGTATAAATGCCCCTTATGCATTGAAACTTTCTAACCTTGGCGGTTTAGGAAAAGCCTATTTTACTGATAGTTTACTGTATCAACAACTTTCACCAAAATTAACGAATCTAAAAATAGGTGTGTTAAGGCCCTTTTACCTTGATCTTTCACTAAATAATAATATCCTGTTCATTGTAAAAAAGATGCAGTGGGTGCTCATTGCATCGGTTATAATTATAGGTATAACGTCTTGGGCTTTTTTATATATGCTGCGCACGATTTTTCAGCAGAAAAAATTATCTGATATCAAGAATGATTTTTTTAATAATATGACGCATGAATTCAAGACACCAATTGCGACCGTGTCGCTGGCGGTCGAAGCCCTTAAAAATAAGGAAATATCAGATAATCCAAGCCGTTCTCAAGAATATTTAACTATATGCCAACATGAGTTGAAACGAATTTCTGCCATGGTTGACAAAGTGTTAAAAATGGCAGCTTTCGAGAAAAGTGAAATAGATCTCTCCTTTCAAAAAACAAATGTACTGCCTTTGATTGAAAGCATTGTAGCTACCATGCAACCACAATTAGTAAATAAACAGGCGAAACTTCGGGTGGTCGCCTCTGAAGATATGCCAGAAGTGATGTTAGATCGTGATCACATGGCCAATGTATTTTATAATCTAATTGAAAACAGTCTTAAGTACACTGAAAGAGAACCTGTAATTGAAATATCATGCAAATATGAAGGAGGCGATAGTGTGCAGATAACAGTAAGTGATAATGGCATTGGGATTCCAACTGCTTATCAAGATAAGGTGTTTGAGAATTTTTTTCGCGTACCTACTGGAGATATCCATAATGTTAAAGGCTTTGGCATGGGATTAAGCTATGTCGCCGCTATTATTAAGATGCACGCAGGAACGATTAGATTAAAAAGTAAGCTCAACGAAGGAAGCGTATTTACAATTACATTGCCCTTGAAACCATTAAATACTTAAAACCGTACATCAATCTGATTAGATAGTATCGCTAATATTAACTATATGAAACCGTTAAAAGTACTAATTGCAGAAGATGAGCCCTTTTTGGGCAAAATAGTAAAAGAAAGCCTTGAACTAAAAGGCTTTGAAGTTACGCTTGTGCAGGACGGCCTAAGGGCTTATTCCGCTTTTCGTACTTTAAGTCCGGATATATGTATACTGGACGTTATGATGCCTGTTAAAGATGGTTTTAGTTTAACAGAAGATATTCGGAAAATTGATGTACAAGTGCCTATTATCTTTTTAACGGCCAAATCCTTAACGAAAGATGTAGTGAAAGGGTTTGAGCTAGGTTGTAATGATTATCTTAAAAAGCCCTTCAGCATGGAAGAATTGCTTGTGCGCATGAATGCGCTTTTAAATCGCTTTTCTCCCTTAAAAAAAGATTTAATAAAGGAGCGTTTTGAAATAGGAAAATTTTCATTTAATAACCAAAATCAGGAACTTACGTGTGGTTCAACTATTACCAAACTTTCTTTTCGTGAGTCGGTTCTTCTAAAATTATTGGCTGAAAATAAAAATGATGTCCTGAATAGAAAGACAGCCCTTGAAATTTTATGGGGAGAAGACAATTTTTTTAATGCCAGAAGTATGGATGTCTTTATTACTAAACTTCGAAAACACTTAAAAGAAGATGAAAACATCGAGATTGTGAATGTACGCGGAATTGGATATAAACTTATTATAAATGAATGATTATTAAGTTTATGTTTTGTTTATCTTGATAATCTGTTTTACTGATAATAAGCCGCAATTCATCGTTATGAAAAAGAAATGACTGATAGGTGGAGGTATCAGCCATTTTCAAATTTTCCTAATAATGGATGTTAGGGTCAATCTGATACTTCATCGCATCGTATCCCAATATTTTGCGCATTAAGCCAAGTTGTCCCAAGAGATATTCTTCTCTATCTATACACATGCCTATTGCATTCAAATAATTCTCTTCGATAAAAGATGTTTCCATCCCGATAGCATAAGGACGTAACAGCTCTTCATCTGTCAAATTACAAAGTTTATTGAAAACGAGCGGAGAAATCTTATGCCACTCTGTCTTTAAATCTTCAAGCTGCGGGTAGTCGAAGCTTTCATCCAGCGCTTTCGCGTCGGCAAATAATGCATCATTTGGGTCTTTTTCGGATAGCCCCAAAGCATTTGCCAACCAATACCTGCAGTTTACAAGGTTCCCCACCATCCATAATACATGATTGGTTCGTCCATTAATCCGCTGCTTAGCGTCTTCTAAGCTAATGCCTTCAATTACGTTAGTGAAAAGCTGGCTATGCATACGGTAACTAGGAACTAGTACTCTTACCAAATTGCTTTTTATATTTTCCATCAAAATCGAGTTTTATATTATTTATTTTGGTTGGGGCTATAATTGACCATCCATTGGATGCCGAATTTATCGGTAAAACTTCCAAAGTAATCTCCCCAAAAAGCATCTTCTAAAGGCATTTCCACTGTTCCACCATCAGATAGACCTTTAAACAAACGATCGGCTTCTTCTCTACTGTCGGGATGTAAAGAAACATAAACGTTATTTCCCACAGTAAGTTTATGCCCCATCGATGGACAATTATCGGAAGCCATTAGGATGGTACCTCCGCCGATAGGTAAAGAAACATGCATGACACGGTTCTTTTCTTCTTCCGGGAGATTTTCCGCACCGGGAGCATCTTTCATTTTGTGAATGGGGCCTGCGAACTCACCACCAAAGACTGATTTGTAAAAGTTAAAAGCTTCTTCGGCCTTGCCATCGAAGTTTAAATAAGGATTCATCATCGTAGCCATAATCGTACTTTTTATAATTTAATTTATTAGCTTTTTGTGCCTTTAGAGAATATTTGGCCATTAATAAAGGTTTTGCTTTACCTAGAGTTTTGGCTAAACCCATAAGGTCATTAATTATTAGTATATCATTGATATTTTATCATTTATAATAGTTTATCTAAACGAAAGCAATAGGTATTTTGCTGGCATTTAATCCACTTGTTGTGCCGCTTGTAGCGTCGATGGTTACTCCGGTTATTGCGGCGGCATGAGGGGAGGCTAAAAAGACAGCAATATTCGCGATGTCTTTTACTGAAGGAAGCCTATTCAACATCGTATCTTCGGCCAATTTCCTAATGAAGATATCGGCCATTTCTTTATTCTGATCCAAGGCTTCCTGAAAGGGGCGTGAATCCGGGGATCCTGCCGATCGAATGGTTATAACCCGGACGCCGCTTTGGCCAAGTTCAGCAGCTAAATTTTTAGAGAAACCCTCAATTGCATTGCATGCGGGACCGAATCCACCTACATTCGGGTAGCTCATTCCTCCGGGGGTAGCTGTGATTGATAAGATGACGCCAGACCGCTGTGTCTTCATGATAGATCCCACAATCTTTGCCGTTAAAAATTGCGTTTGCATAGCTCTAGTAATAGGTCTTATAAAATCGTTTAATTCCATGTCTATTAAAGGAATATCTTGTACGTCTTCTAAGCCTACTGCATTAAAAGAAATATCAATGCTATGTTTCGAATGAATGACCTTTTCTACATGATTTTTTATTGATTGCTCGTCTAAGGCATTTACCAGATCAATATCCGCCTTACCTCCCGTGTCTCTTATTTCGCCTGCTACCTTTTCAAGTGATTGAATAGAAGGGCCTGTTAGAAATACACGGGCCCCTTCTTGGGCAAACGCTTTGGCTACGGCGCTCCCAAGTGATCCGCCAGCGCCATAAATGATCGCGTTTTTATTTTTTAACAACATCATAATGAATTCTTTTTAGAAGAACATACGCTGTATACGCAACGAGCATATTCTTTCGGATTTTATTTATGTACTCGGATAACCTTTTATATATACAAACTTAGGCCTA
>DATMSZ010000494.1:0-6704 GCA_035565175.1 Pseudosphingobacterium sp. | reverse complement strand
ATAAGATAATAAAGCAGTTTTAATTATATGCATCGCTAGTAATTTTTATTGGTTCTCTTTCAAACCTAGGATATTTTTTCGACTTTTTAAACCCTCTTAAAACAAATTTGCTGATAGTCAGTTAAATAATTAACCGTCTATGACATTTAACCTAAAACACTTTACACTATGGCAAAAATCACCTTGTTTGTGAATGAAAAAGATCATATTCTTGACATTCCCCCAGACACACCACTACTTTATGCGCTGCGAAACAACTTAAAACTAAATGCACCTAAGTATGGCTGTGGCATTGAACGATGCGGTTCATGTATGGTATTATTGGATCATGAGGCCATGCCATCTTGCATGCGGCCATGTAGTTCTTTAACCCAAACAAAGATCACCACTTTAGAGGGTCTGGGTAATCCAACGAATCTTGCCCCCATACAAATAGCCTTTATTGAAGAACAAGCCGCGCAATGTGGTTACTGCCTCAATGGAATGATTATATCGGCCAAGGCATTACTCGACAAAAACCCAGATCCGAATGATGCTGAAATCCGCGTGGCCTTGCAACGAGTATTATGCAGGTGTGGTACCCATTCCCGTATCATAAAAGCTGTAAAACGGGCAGCTGAAAAAATGAACGAACGAATTATTAACGGATGAAAAGAAAGACCTTCTTAAAACAAACCGGCTCCCTGCTCTTAAGCTTTAATCTTTTCCCCTTGAGTATTAGTCACTTTGACAGTGGAGAAAATAATGGGTCCGAGACCTCATTGGGTGACCCAAATGAAATTGATTCTTGGCTTCGGCTAAACAGTGAAGGGATCGTGACACTTTTCACCGGTAAAATGGAATTGGGTCAAGGTATTCGGACTGCCTTAAAGCAAATTGCCGCAGAAGAATTAGAGGTAGACATCAAGAGGATCAACATTGTTATCGCCGACACTGAGCAAACCCCCAATGAGCATTACACCGTGGGAAGCGCCTCCATAGAGAGCAGTGGTATGGCTATTCGACAGGCCGCTGCTGAAGCGAGATCATTGCTTTTGGAACAGGCAAGCCAAAACCTACAAATACCCATTCATGACCTTCGAGTTAAAGACGGTGTTGTTCATTTCATTAAGGACCCTAACATAAAAATCAGCTATTGGAAACTTTTAAGAGGAAAGACCTTAGAAGGACAAATAACAGGGAAAGCCCCGTGTAAAGACCCAAGTACATACCAGCTTGTTGGGACATCCATTCCACGCGATGATATCGTCGGTATGGTAACAGGACAACCCTCCTATGTACATGATATTCGTCTACCAGGAATGCTGCACGCACGCGTTGTAAGACCACCATCTTATGAAGCCGAATTACAGTCCTTTCCGGATACAAAAATCAGAACGATGGATGGTGTTATTAAAATTATTAAGAATGGAAGCTTTTTGGCCGTAGTAGCCCAAGAAGAGTACACCGCAATCAAAGCCTGGAATATGCTACGCAAAGAAAGCGCATGGGACGTAAAAAAGCTAATACCCTTGCAAACCAATTTATTTGACGACATGCTTAACTACAATGGAGAGCAACAGATCGTGGAAGAAAAAAACGGAAAGCTGGAAGAACTAAAGCATCAACATGAAGCTATATACAAGAGGCCTTACCATATGCATGGTTCAATAGGCCCATCTTGTGCATTAGCCAAATGGGAATCAGGCAGGCTTACTGTCTGGACACATAGCCAAGGGGTATATCCACTAAGAAAAAGTTTGGCAAGTTTATTAAATATCCCTGAGCAAAGAATACATGTGATAGGTGTTCCGGGCGCTGGGTGTTACGGACACAATGGGGCAGACGACGTAGCGGCAGATGCCGCTTTGATTGCATATAACTTACCAGATAAAGCCGTAAGAGTACAATGGATGCGAGAGGATGAACATATGTGGGAACCCTATGGCTCGGCAATGGCCATCAAAATAAAAGCCAGTATTAATGGTAATGGAAAAATAACGACCTGGCACACGGATCTATGGTCAGACACCCACAGTACAAGACCCGGTGGCCAAGCAGCGCACCTTCTGCTCTCCCAATATATCGCCCCTAAAATCAACAGGAAGAAAGGTGACATCTCAGGGGGAGCTTCCCGTAATGCAATCCCTCTTTACCATATTCCAAGTATGAAAGTTATCTCACATGACTACCAAGGCCCTTTACGTACATCAGCATTGAGGAGTTTAGGAGCCTATGCCAATATCTTTGCCCTGGAATCATTCATAGATGAGTTAGCAATGCTGACCCAACAAGATCCATTAAATTTTAGAGTTGACCATTTAAGAGATCCGAGAGCCCTAGAAGTATTACATGTTATTGAAGCGAAAACAGCGTGGGGAAAGCGACCTAAACAACAAAACATTGGCTTTGGCGTAGCCTTTGCGCAATATAAAAATCACGCTGCCTATTTTGCTGTAGTTGCTGAAATCACTATCGATAGCGCCAATAAAGCGTTTAAAGTCAAAAAATTAACGGGCGTAATAGACGCGGGCCAGACAATAAATATAGACGGTCTAAAAAACCAAACCGAGGGAGGCATGATACAATCGGCCAGCTGGTCGTTATTCGAACAAGTAAATTATTCTGAAAAGGGTATCACCAGCAATACGTGGGAAAGTTATCCCATCATGCGTTTTACAGATGCACCCGAAATAGAAGTACACGTTATAAATCGTCCGACTGAAAAACCTTTAGGTGCTGGCGAAGCAGCTCAAGGGCCTACTGTAGCAGCCATTGCAAACGCGATTTTCGCCGTTACCGGCACGCGTATACGAGATTTGCCGTTAAGTGCTGAAAAAATAAATTGGTAGGTAATGGATAAGCTGCTCGATTTTGGCTAAGGGTGGCTAAATGTTTCTACATAGAGATCTTCGACCTTTTTTCTTGCCCAAGGCGTTCTCCTTAAAAAGTGTAAACTTGATTTTATGGTTGGATCGTTAGCAAAACAATTTATCCTTACAATACGGGCAAGTTCCTTCCAGCCATAATGCTCGTGCAGCTCGGTAATCACCTTCTCCAGCGTAACGCCATGTAGCGGATTGTTAGGCTGTTTTTCCATCTTCTCCATTTTCCAAGTACTTAATTATTGCCATTACGTCCTCTTCGCCAAGGCCTTTTTCCAAAGCCTGCCTGTATGACGCTGCCAGCGGTTCTGAAAGGGGGTAATCGATCCCTTGCTCCCTTGCCAAACGTATATCTTTAGCCATATGCTTCAGTGCAAAGGCTGCCGAAAAATCGCCAGAAAGGATAGCAGGCGTTTTTAAACGAGTTATTACACTACCACAAGCGCCCTCATTAACTATACGTAACATATCTGCCGGTTTGATACCGTTCTTCTGGGCAAAAAGAACTGTTTCGGCCAAGCCTTGTAAGGTTAAAGCCAAAAAATAGTTAATCGCCAGCTTAGCATTGGCTCCAGCGCCAACTCCGCCAAGAAATAATGCGGTTTTTCCTAATTCTTCAAAAAGCGGCTGAGCCCTGCGAAAATCCTCCTCTTCGCCTCCTGCAAGAATAATTAGGGTACCCTCTTCTGCTGGCTTTACACTACCGGAAACCGGTGCCTCCAAAAAGCGAGCTCCAACCGCTTTACTCATTTCCGACAGCTCCTCGGAGGTCTTCGGCGATACTGTGCTCATGTTAATAAACAGCTTTCCAGAAGCCTTCGCGTTTAACAGTCCTCCCTCACCTAAATAAATTCCTTTTACAGCCTGATCATCGGATAGCATTGTAAAGATAATATCACTTTCATCACAAAGAAGCGGAATATTCTCTGTAAAGACGGCCCCCTCTTCGACAAGCTGGTCGGCCTTTGAGGCTGTGCGATTATAAACATTGATCGCATATCCCCCTTTAAGTAAATTCTTTGCCATCGGGATTCCCATATTCCCTAAGCCTATCCATCCAATTATTTCAGACATAGTTTATTTTTTTAGCTTAAATCTGTCAAAACCTATTTATAGGTAAGCGCAACAAATCTAAGCATATTCCCATCATCCTCTTACATAAAATGATGGTTTCTTAACAAACCGCAGGATAAATTGTTTATTTTATGATGGGCGCATTTACACACTGCATTCGGTGCGATTGCAATTTAGCACCGTTTCTTTTTCAGCGTTTACATGTCCAACAGAAACGGAGGATTTTCTTCTATTAAAAGCAAAAGCAAACAAAGCCCCGCTAAAGGCCATAGCCGCCCCTACTACTGCAGGCCAGGTATAATCAAAATGGTATACCAATGGCAGCCCTCCTAAAAAAGCGCCCAAAGCGTTTCCAATATTAAAGCTCGCCTGGCTAACCGAGGCGGCAATCATTTCTGCTCCCTTTGCGGTATTGATCATTAACATCTGAATCGGCGCCGCCAAAGCAAAAGCTATTGCACCGGTCACAAAGGTCATGACTAAGGCTATAATAGGGTTAAAAGAAATATAGTGTACGATAAGGAGCGTTACCGCCATTGCTATTAAGAGTGCAGCAGAAGCTTTCCCAGGTGAGAAACGATCTGCTAAGACCCCTCCCACAAGATTACCCACCATCATACCTGTTCCGGCTAACATCAAAATGTAAGTAACAGCATTTTCAGAAAATCCGGCGACACTCGTCATCATTGGTGCTATGTAACTATACCAGCAGAACAAGCCACCTGTGCCTATTGATATCATAAGAATAATTAGCCAGGCCTCCGTCTTCTTAAAGAAATTAAGCTCGTTTTTTAAATTTCGGTCGGTGTTTGCTGATAATGCAGGTAATAATGCCTTTAAACTAAAGATCGTTATCAGGCCAACCGCCACAACGATAGCAAAAGAAAACCGCCAAGAAAAATTGTGTCCAATATATGTTCCGAGCGGTACACCTGCAATATTGGCAATCGTAAGGCCTAAAAACATTAAAGAAACCGCTTGCGCTTCCTTACCTTTTGCCGCAATACGACTGGCAACGACCGATCCTACCCCAAAGAATGCTCCATGCGGTAGCCCTGAAAGTAGCCGAGCAACAAATAAGGAATTGAAATCGGGAGCGAAAGCTGAGAACGCGTTAAAGGCTGTAAACATCACCATCAAGGCAATGAGAATATTTTTGGGAGGATATTTACCAGCAATAGCAACCAATAGAGGCGCACCTATTACCACTCCTAATGCATAAGCAGAAATTAAGTACCCAGCTTGAGGTATGGATACAGAAAGATCTTTCGCAATATCTGGCAATAATCCCATCATCACAAACTCTGTAATACCGATACCTAAACCACCTAAGGTTAATGGAAGTAAGTTTTTGTTCATAAGCAGCTTAGTGTTTTAAATACACTATGCAAAGGTAGTATATTCACATTCAAATTGTATGCCTTTTTTAATTTAAACAGCCAAGTTTAGCTCATATTTACATAGAAAAAACAATTTAACCATCAGCACGAAAAATCAGACCTGCAATTTAGATTCAACATATATTTTACAATTCACTTACTCAATTAATTGCCTAAACAAAATATCTTTGATTATATGACTACAGAGATCCAAAATCAATTTCCAATACTAAGAAATTCTACTTATGTGAACACTCCAGGTTCAGGCATCCTATCTAAGGACGTTTTGGAATGGCGCAGGCAGCATGATGAAGATTATTTTAATGCTGGAAGCATCTTTAGGAAAAATCAGGAAAGTTTTCTACAAGGTGTCAGACAAAGCCTGGCAAACTTTTTTAACGCAAACGTTCAGCATACTTTTTTGGTTCCAAATTTTTCTTTCGGCATGAACACCTTCTTAGAGGGGCTGAGCCGTTCGGAGCGTTTTCTTTTATTGCAGGAGGATTACCCTTCAGTAAATTATGCAATAGAAAGTAGAGGTTTTGCTATTGAGCACATTCAGATCGATGAGTACCTCGAAGAAAATATAATTGCTGAAATAGAACGTTTTAAACCTACCGTTTTTGCTTTTAGCCTGGTGCAATATATCAGTGGTATCAAATTGAATTTCGACTTTATTAAACAACTTAAAGAGCAATATCCTAGTATTTTATTTGTTGCAGATGGCACCCAATTTTGCGGCACAGCGTCTTTCGATTTTGAGGCCTCTGGCCTCGACTTCTTGGGCTCTAGCGGCTATAAATGGATGCTTTCGGGTTATGGAAACGGATTTGTATTTTTAAAAGAGGATGCTGTAAATCGTATTTATGCAGATGTACTCAAGCGTTCTAGGCCTACCGAACCCTTTTTAAAGGAACGAGGAACATTGTCGTTATACTTTGAGCCAGGCCATCTGGATACACTTGTGTTCGGAACTCTACAACAATCTATCCTTTCCTTTGAGAAGCTTGGTATCGATCCTATCGAAACCTTTATTAAAAAATTAAGTAAAAAGGCGAAAGAAGCCTTTGCTGAAAGAGGGTTACTTGCCCCTTCGGTAGTAAAAAGAGAAGATCATTCTTCCATCTATAACCTCAACCTTAACGGAGCTACTTACGAAAAACTAAGCGCTGAGCGGGTTATTTGTCTTCCGAGGGGGGGAGGAATACGTGTTGGATTTCACCTCTACAACAATGAAGAAGATTTAGAGAAGCTGTTGGCAATTATCGACCGCGAGCGGTAGCAGATAACGATTCTGAGGTTATTAAAATAAAATAGCGGCTATTGGAAAAATAAGCCGCTATTCACTTTTATACAAAAAACTAATCCACCTTTTTTCCTTCTTTAT
>DATMSZ010000493.1:0-16680 GCA_035565175.1 Pseudosphingobacterium sp. | reverse complement strand
GTAAAAATTGTTTGGCCCCATTTCACTAATTCTATAAAATTCTGTCTATTCTTGTTTTAAAACCAATCATTTTGCTAACCGATATGCCGCTCAACAACTATTTGGAACTAAGAAGGACACTTTATATAGGTCTTTTATCGCTATTTATTTTAGGAGGTAAGTTTACGCTCGCTCAAACAGTGTATCCTAATAAATTTACGGTAAGTCAAGATGGTAGCGGAGATTTTAAGACAATCCAAGAAGCCATTAACGCGGTGCGTGACTTATCCCAACAGCAGGTTTATATACATATTAAAAAAGGGGTATATCACGAAAAAGTAGTCGTACCTACCTGGAAAACCAATATATCTCTTATCGGCGAAGGTGCCGATGAAACCATTATTACGAACGATGATTATTCAGGGAAACAGTATATCGATACAGTAGATGCCTTTGGCAAAAAAAGCTTCAGTACCTATAACTCTTATACTGTTTTGATACAAGGCAATGACTTCACAGCCGAAGGAATCACCATTCAGAATACAGCAGGGCGCGTGGGACAGGCAGTTGCACTACACGTGGACGCCGACCGCGTCATCATTAAAAACTGTAAGTTACTGGGTAATCAAGACACCCTTTATACGGCAACAGAAAATAGCAGACAGTATTATCAACATTGTTATATTGAAGGAACGACAGATTTTATATTTGGACAAGCTACTGCTGTCTTTCAGGATTGTACCATTAAAAGCCTATCTAATTCTTATATTACAGCTGCATCTACAACACCTAAACAAGTCTATGGTTTTGTTTTCTTGAATTGTAAACTGATCGCTCATCCAGATGCAAACAAAGTTTATTTGGGAAGGCCGTGGCGACCGCATGCAAAAACGGTTTTCATCAATTGTTTCATGGACAAACATATTGTTCCACAAGGATGGGATAATTGGCGAAATCCGGAAAATGAAAAAACTGTTTATTACGCAGAGTATGGAAGCACTGGCCCGGGTTCAGATGCATCACAACGGGTAAATTGGAGCAAGCAACTTCCTCAAGAACAACTAAAACTGTATACGCTTGACAAAATATTCAACAATAATGGTTCGTGGAACCCTACAATAAACCATTAAAATATGAACATGCAAAAACATCTATTATTTTCATTTCTCTTCATTTGTGGTCTTATAAACCAATTAAACGCCCAAGCCCAACAGGAAAAGCCCTATGTTTCAAAAGTGTGGGTGGCCGATCAAGGTGATGGAACCTATAAAAACCCTGTTTTGGATGCTGACTATTCTGATCCAGACCTTATTCGGGTGGGCGACGATTTTTATATGACAGCCTCCAGTTTCGATGCCATCCCAGGTTTACCCATATTACATTCAAAAGACCTGGTTAACTGGCAAATTGTCGGGCATGCATTAAGAAGGCAGCCACCATTTGAGCATTTTTCAAAAACACAACATGGAAACGGTGTGTGGGCACCTTCTATCCGCTATCATAAGGGTGAATTTTATATTTATTACGGAGATCCAGACTTCGGCATCTATATGATAAAGACGAAAGATCCTGCAGGTGAGTGGGAAGATCCAATATTAGTAGAGGCTGGAAAGGGAATGATCGATGTTTGTCCATTATGGGATGAGGATGGGAAAGCTTATATAGCGTATGCTTATGCTGGAAGCAGAGCTGGTATCAAAAGCATTATAGCTGTTAAAAAATTAAGTCCAGACGGAACAAAGACCCTAGATGAAGGAACGATCGTTTATGATGGCCATGCACAGGACCCGACTATTGAAGGCCCTAAGTTTTACAAAAGAAACGGTTATTACTACATTATGGCACCTGCTGGTGGAGTTGCCACCGGTTGGCAACTTATTCTGCGTTCTAAAAATATCTACGGGCCCTATGAAAGACATGTTGCGATGGAGCAGGGGAAAACTCCAATTAACGGCCCACATCAGGGTGGGTGGGTCGATACGCATACCGGAGAAAATTGGTTTGTCCATTTTCAAGATAAAGATGCTTACGGACGGGTGGTGCATCTACAGCCCATGGAATGGGTAAAGGATTGGCCTGTTATAGGTCATGATGCGAAAGGAACCGGAACCGGTGAACCTGTTTTAACACATAAAAAACCCAATGTAGGCAAGACCTATCCAATACAAACACCTGTTGAAAGTGATGAATTCAACAATCTTACGCTTGGCAAGCAATGGCAATGGCAAGCCAACCCAAAAGCCACTTGGTCATTCCATTATCCCGAAAAAGGCGTACTACGTCTATACACCCAACAAATACCAGATAGCGCACGTAACCTCTGGGATGTTCCTAATGTCTTATTACAGAAATTTCCAACAGAGGAATTTGTGGCAACTACAAAAGTAAGTTTTACGCCAAATGAAAAGATTCACGGTGAAAAAACGGGATTGGTTATAATGGGTCAAAGTTATGCCAACCTGAGTTTTAAAAGCCAGAAAGACGGCATTTACCTCGTTTATAGCGAAGCGATCAACGCAAACAAAGGAGCAAAAGAAATCGAGCATGTTATCACTAAATTGAACAACAAAACGCTATACCTTCGCGTAAGCGTCAGTAAGGGGGCCAGTTGTAAGTTTAGTTATAGTGAAGATGGAAAGAAGTTTCAAAATGCTGGCAATGCTTTTAAGGCAACTCCAGGGCAATGGATTGGTGCTAAAATTGGATTATTCAGTACACGTGCCGCTCAAATTAATGATTCAGGATGGGGCGATTATGATTGGTTTAGGATAGAAAAATAGGAGGTACATGAAAAGTCTTTTATGGATTAGTCTAAGCGTTTTGCTTTCTTTTTGCAGTCTAGTATATGGACAAGAAAAAAGCGATTCAATTGCTGAAAATATGCTATTGCTACAGCGTAATTACGGTGGCTGGTCGAAATTCTTCAACAAGCAAAAGGTGGATTATAAACAGGTCTTTAGTCCAATGGAAGTAAAATTAGCAGAAGAGCAAAAAAAACTCGAAGATGCCACGATTGATAATAATGCTACCACCACAGAAATTCGCTATCTGGTAAAGGCCTACTATAAAACAAAAAACGAGCGATACCTGCAAGCAGCAAGGCTAGGTGTTCGTTATTTATTAAAAGCACAGTATGCCAACGGCGGTTGGCCGCAATATTTCCCTGATCAACATCTTTATCGTTCACAAATAACGTTTAACGATCGAGCAATGATTAATGTCTTATTGATCATGCAAGATATAAAAAATGCTAAAGATGGCTTTGAAATACTATCCAGCTATGTTGATGAGGCAAAAGCAGCCATCGATAAAGGTATTACCTGTATCCTTCGAACCCAAATAAGCATTGATGGAAAAAAGACGATCTGGGCTGCGCAGTATGACAAGGACACTCTTCAGCCAGCGAAAGCAAGGGCTTATGAACTTCCCGCTTTAGCATCCTCCGAATCAAGTGATATATTACTTTTTCTAATGGATCAACCTTCGCCAACTCCTGCTATCAAGGAAGCTGTAGAAGCCGGAATACGCTGGTTTGATATTCATGCGATCAAGGATCAAGTAGTAGTACTTATTGACGATGCAACGCAAGCAAGCGGAAAAGATCGAATTCTTCAAGCAAAACAAGGATCTCTAATTTGGGCAAGGTTTTACGATCTAAAAAATCAGGAACCCATTTTTGTTGGAAGAGACGGAGAACCACATCGCAATTTAACAGCGATAGAAAACGAACGCAGAGTGGGATATGCTTGGTATGGCAATTGGGGTGATAAAGTAAATAAAGCATATAAAAAATGGAAGTTGAATAGCCTTTAATGAAGCATCACTGACGCATATTGGAGCCATTTCACTTCCTCAATCCGCTTGGGTATTACAGAATGAGCGAGTGTGCAAATGCTTTGCTCCTCGTTGCGTCGATATCCTCCAAGGCCGTTTTTTCCCCACCTCGAGGCCTTATTGGCTGCCCGCAAAGGCCCTTCGTTCTACAAGAATGCCGCCTCCAAAATTTACAACTAGCACTGGGAGGCACAAGCATATAATTCGGCTTTCATTCCAATCTTACCTCAAGATATCATAAGTCTTTCCTTTTTTAGTGGATAAATCATATTCTTCGAATTCGAATGTATTATCGGAGCCGGTGGTTACAGAAGAATGGACGATGGGCTCTTTTAGCTGAACTATTTTATAAAATGGATTATTGTTTTCCCCTACCGCACGCCCCAAGGATAGTTTTGTAGCTAATCGATGATTTGCTACCCGTATTCTACAATTACCTCCTTTCTGCGAGTAGATTACAAGCTTTGTTAATCTACTGTTTTTCCAAGCGATATCTACCGTAAAGCCTCCTCGTGCCTTAAGGCCTTTTACCTCTCCATCTTGCCACTTATCGGGCAAAGCTGGTAAAATATGTAAGCTTCCATCATGCGATTGAATCAACATTTCAGCAATTCCGGCCGTGCAACCAAAATTACCATCTATTTGAAAAGGAGGATGTGCATCCAGCAGATTAGCATAAGTACCACCGTTTTCGGCCGAAACATCTTTCCAAGCGGGACTTAATTGATCAACTATCAGCTTATAAGCACGGTTTCCATCAAGTAGCCGAGCCCACCAATTGACTTTCCAACCCATTGACCATCCCGTTGACTTATCACCTCGAAAAACGAGCGATTTTTTAGCAGCTTCAAAAAGAGCATGCTGTCGAATAGGCGATATCTGCGCTGAAGGATATAGACCGTAGAGATGCGAAATATGACGATGGTGATCATCCGCTTTATCCCAATCTTGCAACCATTCTTGCAATTGCCCAAATTTTCCAATTTGCATAGGGGCAAGACGCTCTTTTTTACTGATAACCGTATCCAGAAAATCATTATCTAACTGTAAAATGCTCGCCGCCTCAATATAATTTGAAAAAACATCAAAGACCAATTGATTATCCATGGTTGTTCCGGCAGAAATACCCACCCCCGATTGGTATGAGTTCTCAGGTGACATAGATGGCGCCACTACTAACCACTTATGTACAGGCTCCTCTTGTAGCACATCTACATAAAACTGTGCTACACCTTTTAATATAGGGTAGTATTCTGTTAGAAAGTGATCGTCGCCACTAAACAAATAATGCTGCCAAATGTGTTGCGATAGCCAGGCACCTCCCATGGGCCACATGCCGTAAAAGCCACCATCGATAATACCAGTAACACGCCAGAGATCGGTGTTATGATGCATGTTCCAACCCCGTGCACGATAATAGTTCCAGGCACTTTCTTTTCCAGTAACTGATAAATCCTTTAGCATTGAAAACAACGGCTCATGCATCTCACTTAGGTTGGTTACCTCCGCTGGCCAATAATTCATCTCGGTATTGATATTGACGGTATATTTGCTGCTCCATGGAGGAGATAGTTTATCGTTCCAGATTCCCTGCAAATTAGCAGGTTGTGTACCTGGCCTGGAAGAAGAGATCAATAGGTACCTACCAAATTGAAAATAAAGCGGCACCAATTGCGGATCGTCGCCCAAATGAAAATCGGCCACTCGTTGATCAGTAGGTTTGTTCATAGCGGCCGTTTGGCCCAAGTCTAACGATACACGGTCAAAATAGCGGCGGTATTCTTGTATATGCTTTGTTTTTAGCTTTTCATAACTCCTTTTTAGGGCTGCATTAAGATAATTGTCTGTCCGTTCACGGGCATTTCCCCCTAAATCATGATAATTATTAAAATTTGTCCCGATAGAAACGTATAGCACTAACTCATCGGCTTGACGAACCATCAGCACACTATCGTTTACCGTTAATGTACCTCCTTTTACCCTTGGCTCCAAGGCAATTGCAAATTTAACTTGCCCCTTCTTATTCTCTTTGTCCCCAGATGTACCCTCTAAGTAGATTCGATTACCTGCAGTGTGTTTGTGGTGTAGCAGATGCGGACTATTCAATTTTAAGTTGCAGCTTATGCTTTTCGTCTTATCAGCCATTAACCGGATTGCAATTACTTGATCAGATGCTGTGGCAAGATATTCTCTGGTGTATGTTACCGTACCTACTTTATAAGTAATGGTCGACAAAGCATTTGAAATATCCAGTTCACGACGATAATTGTCGGCTTTTCCTTCATGTAAAAAATCAATCCATAAATCGCCCGCCGGTTGGTATGACATGCCGTAATTGTTATTAGTTTCCGGCTCTCGGGGCATTTCTTTATTCGAAAGATCTTGCGCTTCTTGATACTTACCTTCAAAAAGTAAATGACGTATTTCCTGCATTGCGGGATATAAATCTTTGCTGCTATTATTACCAGGACCACCTGTCCAGATAGTTTCTTCGTTTAATTGCAACCGATCTTGTTCAACACCACCAAACAGCATAGCGCCTAGCCGACCGTTTCCAATTGGCAGAGCTTCATTCCAATTGCCAGCGGGTTTATTATACCATAGCTTATATGAATCCGGTTCTATACAGTATACAACTGAATAAAATACAGTAAGCAGTAGCGTAAGGATAATCGAATGTTTTTGCAACCTTGGCATCTGTGTCATAATATATCTGGAAAAAAATTGGTTCAATGGTTTTGAATTCAATTATAGTAAAACTTTCTGAAACTTCCAACGTTGGCATTCATTAAAAGTCCTTTAACTTGTTTTATCATCTCTTTAATTGCTCAATTTAAATTTCATTATTGCATCAAATACCAGTTTTGCGAGAGCCTTTGCTCCAGCAGGTTGAAAATGCGTATTATCTTTTTGTCCCTGCGGATAGGCTTTATATTTACCCGCTTCCAAATTCATAAAATAATTTTTTGTGCTATATTCCTGTCCTTTAGACGAGAAAAAGTCCAACGATAACTGATTTAAGTCGATCAACAATACATTCATTTCTTTTGCTATCTCTTTTACCGCATCAGGATATTTGCCATGCACATTCTGTAACGCTCCATCTTTCCACGGATAATTCCGAGCCACCGGTGTTAGTAGAACCGGGGTAGCACCTTTTTCTCTCGTTTGCGATACGTACAGCCTTAGAAATTCTTTGTACCCTTCTATCGGCACATAACGTTCTGTTTTGTTTTCGGCAGCATCATTATGACCAAATTGGATCATCACGACATCCCCTTTTTTTAATTCCCCTACAACACTTCTCCACCGTCCTTCCTGAAAAAAGGTACGTGTGCTTCTTCCGCCCTTTGCTCGGTCGTCAATCCTTACACTATCAGTCCCGATAAACCCTACACTTCCTTTTTTAAAATTCTGAAAAAAAGGCTGAAACTCCTGCCCCCATCCGGCCAGGGGATATCGTTTGTCTTGATAATCGTCTTCCAATGTATAATCTGCAACGGTGGAGTCGCCTATTAAATAGATTGTTGTTACGTTTGATTTCCAGTTAAATGCCAACAGGGGAATTAACAAGGTTATAAAAACAATTTTTTTCATCTGTTTATTTTTTTGTTGTTAGTGATCTCGATTAAACAACTAACCGTCGGCTCGCGATAACGGCCTCGGTCAATCCTGCGGACAGCTATCTTATATCATCTCCATCGTGGATCACCAGCCGTACTTTTCCCGGCAAAAGATCCATCCTTAAAACTGAAGTCGCCTTGCATCGGACTATTAAACAATGTCGCCGCATTACCACTATAGGCTTTTAATCCCGGAATTGATGTACTGCTGTTTATACTTCCCGTATAATCGCTTGTATAATAATTATTTTCGCCCATGCTCCCTCCTGTTCCGACACGAACACCATTGGTTGTGCCAGAAGTTTTAGGTGTACTGAAAATACAGTTATTTACAACAATGCCATCTGTTACAGTTAATCCATTATAGTCCACAATATATCGACCACTATTCGGAGCGCGGTAGAAGGTACAATCTGATATTTTAACCGCCTGAGCGTTATTTTTTCCTGCACCAACAATAATTTCAGCACCCGAAATGGTCGAATTTGTGATACTGATTTGATTGATTTTGCTCGCTGCACCATCATTAATGACGATACCATATCCAGCTATGCTATCGATGATACAATTATTGATAGAAAACAGATTAATGGTAGCTGCGACATTTTGGGTACGTGTTATTCCCCTGAAAATTTCTATATGGCAATTTTCGAATTTAACTTCCCCTAATATTCCCGCAGTATTGATATTGAGCACATATTTACTGGAATAATCGGTTCCTCTTAGCACCACATCGGTAAAATGCAAGTATTCAACCGAACTATTAGCTACAATATTGAAGTTTCCTGCCATACTTATAATGGGCAGCTTCGGATCAAAGGTATCTTCGGCTATTATGGAAATAGGTTGCGATAACGATATACTTTGAGGGATAGAATAAGTCTCTCCACGTTTCAGAATAATAATGTTGGCAGTGAGCTTGTCAGACGTCAATGTATCATAAAGGATGTTCGGTTGCCCGGTAATATGAGATAAATCAATAATATCTCCCGTTATTTCGGCCTTTGTCACATAGTTATCCCAACCCCTTACGGTTTCGTTGCTATAAATGTAGATAATATAGGGTTGCTGTGCTTCTAATCCTTCTATCAACTTAGATTGACTGCTTACATCACTTGCATTTAACGGTACCTCCAAAACTACTGCGCTGTCAACTCCTTTAAGCACTTTAAGATGCGTAGGAGCATCTCCAATATTTTCCCATTCGATAATAAGGCTTGTCGACCGGATATTATTTACATTGGGCGCTTTTAAGATTGTTGGGAATTTAGTTGTCTTTATTTCTCCCAAAGTACCAGCTTTTGAATCTCTCATTGCATCATGGGCATTTGCCTTCACCTGAAGCTGATACAACTGGTTCCAAATCAGGTCTTCTACAACTACGCTATTTGAATCAACCTCAACGGTAAAATCAATGGTTTTAAAAGTGTCGCGACTTACTTGAACAGTATAAGATTTCGCCTCTTTTATCGTTTCCCAACTTGCTTTTATCCAATTTCCATTGGATACCAAGCTTCCCTTAATAATTGGCCTAAACAATCTGCTCGACAGTTGTTCGGGATCATCCTTCTTACAAGACCACATGATTCCTCCAATCAGTATACTTAAAAAACCGAGCTTAACAGCGAAAGAAAATTTATCTTTTAGGTTCATAGGAAATCGTTTTTTAATATGAGTAATCATTCGCAAGTGTGCCGTTGCTGCTTGCAATAGTAGAAGAATGAAGAGGCAAAATATAACGTACGGGTGAGGAACCTGAATTATCCGTGTACCCTCTCCAGCTGTATAAAACGAAGGTAGAAGGACCTTCTGTTTTTGTGTCATACAAGCCTTTTAGCCAACTTTGCTCGATAAAGCCATCGGGATTATCTCCAATATTCGGCTTATCTTTAATATTACGTGGCGGAACAACCCGATTGTATTTATTTAAAAAGGAAACCGTTTTATCGCTATTAACTTTATAGTATATCACGTCGGGCAAATCGCCCGAACCTTCATTTGCCATTTGTCCCCAATCAGTAAGCATTTTCCGCGTCTCAGCAATTTTTTCACCATAATTGCCCCATCGTATCAAATCATATTTCCGAATACACTCTCCTCCAAATTCCCAAGCCCTTTCGTTAACAATGGCATCAAAAAAGGATTCTTTATTGGAGGCCACAGCACTGATATAGGCTTCTACCTTTTCACCCCAATCCGCCGGAGCAAAAGCCCGTTGCCTTACTTCCCTCAATGCTTGTAAAGCCTCATTATTAGGGCCGTTCAACTCATTTTCGCTTTCTGCAAGCATCAATAGTACATCGGCATAGCGCATCATAGGCCAATTAATCCCAGTACCTTTTGCTGATGCAGAACCGGGAGGGGTTGTCAACCGCAAGCGGCTCCACTTATTTGGCGCTATTGAATTATAGGGTACAGGTAGCTGATTGAGATTACCATCATAGCGCACCATCGAGCAAGTTGCGGGCAATCGCTTATCTAACGTATCGAACGAATGGTAATAAGTTGGAGGGAAACTTAAGTAGTTCGATCCAGATCCATACAGGTGATTGCCTTGGTCAACCCGCACTCCATTGCACCAAGCTACGTCACCAAAACCGGGTTGAAATGCCACTTCATATAAGACATCCCCGTCTTTGGGAGATACGTACTCGCATTGATTTAGGAATACTTTTTCAAAATCAATCAAGGTATGCATTTGAGCATCGCGTAGCTTTTTAGCGTAGGTATTCGCAATTTCATAATAACTCAAATAATCAGTGGGCCGCTCTAATTTCATTCCCGGATAGAGGGCATAACCACCTCTACATAAAGACAAGCGCGCAATAAGTCCGATCACGAAATTCCGACTAATTCTTTCAATACCATAATCCAAATCCTTTGCCCATCGCATAGACGGTTCTATTTCGATCAAGTCGTTAATAACGTGGCTCAATATTTCTTTCCGATCTGTTTTTGGCAAGCTCAGTTCTTCCGTAGGATTCGCCGGAGTAACGCGAAAAGGCACATCGCCCCAAAAATTCGTCAAAACGTAATACCAATAGGCACGAAGTGTGAGTGCTTCACCCAGCACCTGCATCATTCCAGCGTCTTTAGTTTGATAAAGCGCGCTGTTTTGAATACCGTTTATACATAAATTAGCCCTGTTGATTGCATTATAAGCATTCGTCCAAACGGTGAGCACATCCGAGTTTGTAGTAGAAGGCTCAAACGACCAAATATCGTTACGTGCTCCGCCTGTAGAAGCGTTTACGCCCCCCACTTCCACGTCGCTGTTACCGGTAAAATTGTTGGAGAGTCGCGACGTGAAAGCATCTGTATTAAAAAGTGCATACACCCCATTTACAGCACGCTTTGCATCGTCAACTGTTGCAAAGACGTATTCATCATCGAATATGGAGGGAGAATCCGGATCTAGGTATTTTTTGCAAGCTGTAATTGCTAAGCTTGAGATTACCAACATAACTATTATATATCGTTTCATCAGATTACAAATTATCGTTAAAATTTCGTTGCTTAAAAAGTTGCATTAATACCAAAAGTGTAGGTCCTTGCTTTCGGATAAGCGGAATAATCAACACCTGGTGTGAGTGCAGCGTATGAACTGCTTCTAGTTGCGTTTACCTCCGGATCGTAACCTGAATAATTCGTCCACAAGAAAACATTATATGCTGTAAAATAGACTCGAAATTGTGAAAGTCTGATCTTTGAAATCAGGGGCTTCGGAAGCGAGTAACCAACTGTAACGTTGGATAAACGCAGAAAAGAACCATCTTCAACAGCCCAAGAGTGGAGCGAAGGAGATGCACTTCCCATTGAAAAAGGAGACCAAATGGTAGCATGCTCATTTAAGGCTCGAAGCTCTTCCAAATCAGTAACAACCTGCCCCGTAGGATTAATATACATAAAGCGGTTATCCGAATTCATCCCTTCCAGCATATTTCCGTAGGTAGTACGGTGATACATGTTAAAGGAGATTTTCCCGGTATTATATACCTGATTACCATAAACCCAATTAAACAAGGTTGAAAGATCGAAGCTTTTATAAGTTGCGCTAAAGCCAAATCCGCCACTGTGTTTTGGTAAAGCACTTCCAATAACTTGACGGTCGTTCGTTTCATCCACTTTGCCATCGCCGTTTAAGTCCTTATACTTTAACATCCCCGGACGTAGACCAACTGGACCTCCTGTAATACCAGAATTATCGGCTACTCCTGCTTTTAGAATGTATTTTCTCGCAGCCTCATCATATTGTTCGAAATCATCTACAGTATACATCCCATCTGTTACATAGCCGTACATCAAGCCTACCGTTCTACCTACCTGCAAGATATAATCGTCAATTCCTTTTAAGTCTGTTCCTGCCCAATTCGATCGAAAGTATTTCGTATCAACACCATCCAATGCATCAATCTTCGATCTGTTAATTCCTATATTAAAGGTGGCTGACAAGCTAAAGTCTTTTTTATTAATGATATTAGCCGTTAGCCCCAGTTCAATTCCCTTATTGGAAGTTTGACCAATATTTTGCATCTGCTTAAGTGAGCCGCTGTAATCGGGTATATCAGATTCAACGAGCAAATCTTTGGTAGTATTCCAATAAGCATCGAGGTTACCGCTAAGTTTTCCCTGCCACAAAGAAAAATCAAGACCTGTATTGCGTGTAATGGTAGTTTCCCATCTTAAATCGGGATTAAACAAAATGTTTGAGCCCGACACCCAATATGGTTGGGGCTCTTTTCCGAAACCTATCGTTCTATTATTGGAAATAACATACGTTTGTCGCCATAAATTATTTGCCATCCGGTTGTTTCCTGCTTCCCCATAACTTAAGCGCCACTTCAGATCTGATATTACAGCTACATCCTTCAGGAAATCCTCTTTTGACAGACGCCAGGCGAAAGCCGCCGCGGGGAAAAAGCCCCATTGATTGCCTGGAGCAAACTTGCTTGATCCATCGGCACGAAGCGTTAAAGTAACTAAATACTTATCCAGATACTGGTAATTGGCACGTCCAAAAAAAGAGAATAGATTTTCCGAAGGATTATCTGCGGTGCTTATTCTATCCAAAGTACCCAGTGCCATGTTGGCGAATAGCCTTTCAGGCGATAACGTTTCAGCGAAATATTTCGCTCGCATAAAATTATTATTGCCTCGACCGGATATCATTTCCTGCCCAATTAGAAAATCACCACTGTGTTTATCTCCTTTTTTCCAACGGTAATTCAAGGTATTAGACCATCTGTAGCGATTTCCCTCCGTCTTCGTTAACTCACCCAAAGGAAGGTTACCACCTACATTGCGTGATTCACCTGTAAGCGGGCCATAATATCGCTTGTTATTTCCAAAGGTTAAATCAAGACCAAAATCAGAGCGATAATTCAAGTTTTTTAGAATTTTCCAGGAAAGGGAAGTATTTAAGTTTAACGTTTGTTCCACTCGCTTGCGATAGTCCTGTTTGGCTAACTCCGTTGGGCTGATCATGCTGCGAAGGAATTGATCATAATCATTGTCATCCAAATCAGTATTGTTAGGGTCAATGATAATCTGATCAGCCAAACCATTAACAGGACGTGTGGTAATGCCATCTCCGATACGGATACTAGACCCTCCAGAAGTACCTGCTCCATCGGTAGTAGCATGCGCGTAACGGGCGCCTAAATCTAACGACAGGGCATTGGAAATTTCATGTTGCAACTTGAAGTTAAAGTAGTTACGCTTATACCCGGAGTTAATCATGACACCATCTTCATCATTTCGTGTGAAGCTGAAGGCCATTTTCGTTTTGTCGGTCCCTCCCATAATGCTGAGATTGTGCTGCTGCGAGTATACCGTTTTGCCAAAAAGCTCGTCCTGCCAGTTCGTTGGCTGTAGGGATTGGTAAATGTCCAAATCATCGTATACACCAAAATATTTGGTGAAATTTTTCACATCAGATTCGCCGCGTAAGGCCGCATACTCGTATTGTGCCAGCGCAAATTCATAAGGAGAAAGCACCTTTAACTCACGGGCTAAGGTTCTAGCTTGTCCAAAGCCGTTGTAACTAATTGAGGTTTTTCCTGCTTTTGCTGACTTCGTGGTAATGATAAAAACACCATTAGCCCCGCGTGCTCCATATATAGCCGTGGAAGAAGCGTCTTTGAGCACATCGATCGTTTCGATATCCGTAGGAGCGATATCATTGATATTATCCACCGGGAATCCATCTACGATAAACAGGGGTGAGTTATCTTGTGTTACTGATCCCCCTCCGCGGACACGGATGACGATTTCTGAATTAGGTGCTCCATCTGTAAAGTTGACCTGCACGCCCGGCATGCGGCCAGCTATGGCTTCTGCTACATTTGTTACCGGATTCTTTCTGACTACATCACCGCTTACGGAAGCCACCGCACCTGTTACATCTTTACGTAACTGCGTTCCGTAACCAACTACCACTACCTCATCCAAACTGGTATCATTGTTCTCAAGGGTAATGCGTAATTGACTTTGCTTCTCATCGACTACCAACTCTTTGGTTTGGTAACCAACATGTCTGACAATAAGGGTTATCTTCCCATCCGGAATCTGTAGACTAAATAAGCCGTTCTCATCAGTGGAAACTCCTTGTTTGGTGTTTTTCACCTGAATACTGACTCCCGGAATAGGATCGCCTGCTTTATCTAGCACGGTACCTCTCAACGAGTGCTGAGCAGCAAATGAAGTCTGATTAAAAAAAGTACAAAGGAGTACAAAAAAGCATAGATTTCTAATCATCATATTAATAGGTTAGCTTGTAAGGTTTATAATTTTCTTCCGCTTGCCAACGATGGCATCACGTATGTAACAATTGGCTTACACTGGCAATGTTAATTAGTTTTGTAAATAATTTATTGGAATCTAAGAGAAAAAACCACGCAATCGATACCGGTATCGATTGCATAACAGTGCAGGATGCCGCTTTATTTTTTTATTGTAACGATCCTTAAGATCCGCTTCTCATCCCACATCCTTGGGATTGAATCTTGCAATTGGAAGCTTGAAATTATTGATTGTGAAATATTCGATTAGTTGTTTTTTTACAACTAATTAATTGTTTAATAATTCTTGTGGTAGAATTTCTAATGCGTTACACATTTTTATAAGGGTAGACAATCTGACATCCGTACTCCCCTTCTCGATAGCTAAAATTTGATGATGCTCCATTTCGGCTATAACAGGGTAAGACATATACTGTATCAAAGCCTTGATCTTATTCACGTATCACGTACCCTTCACGTACCTTTCACCTAGGTGTTATGTACCTTTTTATAGTACATCTTCCGTAGCTGAAGGATACGTATTCGCTATATGTCCTGTACTTCATTAAAGCATTTCGGGAGCTATTAGATGCTTATTGTGATGACGTTTTTTTGTTCTCTAGGAATAGTCAAAAAAACAAAACGCCACCTAAATCTAGTTGAAAGGCACCCAATCACCCAATATCTGTTCCTTCGTATATAATTTAACTTCTTTCTGATTTAACATTTTCGCCCATTTTACACGCTTGCTATTATTTGCTCCCTTTCCCTTACTGTTATACTCCGCATAAAAAACGGTCGACTCATTTTCTTCTTTTCCCCAATTATTCCAGCCTTCAGATATAATATGTTCGTCCATTTCACAATTTATGTAGACCACCTGTGCATACGGTCGCCAAGGCCTACCCAATGCTACCGATGCTTCAGAACTTTCCCCTGTTAGTTTACAATTAATAAACACATAGCCGTACTTTTTATGTTCGGGAGTTGAAGCGGCAGTGACATATCCTCCGCCCTCTTTACTACGTAATTCGCAATTCACAAAAAGGGCTGTTGCCGCACCGAAAATAAAATCAACAGTTCCCTCGATATAACAGTTCTCGTAATATTGTAAGCTCTCTCTGCTTTTATCGTCTTGGGGACCTTTCGTATATAAGGTGTCTTGAAAACCTAAAAATCGACAGTTTTTGAAAGCCACCCGATTCCCTGTTATGTTAACAGCAACGGCCTGCCCAACAGGTCCGGCTGAGTTAGCAAATGTCAGATTTTCGGCGGTCACATGATCGGCGTCTACAAAAAATGAGGAGGATCCTGTAGTACCATAATTATTGCCTGTTTCGGGATTGATTTTGCTGGCGAAGTTATCATAGCTAAGAATCGTTTTGCTTGCGTCCTCCCCTATTAACTTAACATGTTTTTCTGAAGGCTTTAACCTGAGCTGCTCTTTATACACGCCCGGTTTAATAAGGATGGTGAGAACGGACGACTCGCTTTTCGCTACTGCGTCAAGGGCCTTTTGAACGGAAGTATATTCGCCTGATCCATCTTGAGCCACAACAATGGTATCTCTATCGGCAGCTTTTAAGCATGTCGCCCAGATGGTAAACAAGCAAACATAAAAAACTGTAAATTTCATTTCAGATCTTCTGCTAGCGCTAGCTTTAATTCCTTTAATCCTTGTACTACGAGGTCTGCTACGGCCTGCGCACCTTCCACATTTAAATGCGTATTATCTTCAACACCCTCCGGATAGTTCTCATGTCCAGGCTTTAAATGAAGGAAAAGGTCCATTGATTTCTTCTCTCCCATCCCTTCCAAAAGCTTGGTTGTTTTTAGCGTTAAATCGATTAAGGGTACCTGCAAACTATCTGCTACAACTTTCATTGCTTCGGGATAGCCTTTATGGGTATCCGCCAGTGTTCCATTTTCAAAATGCCGTCGAACAATCGGTGTCAATAAAATCGGTATTGCATTTTTCTCTCTCGCTTTGTCAATAAACATAGCTAGGTTCGCTTTATATGCTGCCAAGGAAGTGCCAACTTTCGGCTTATTGGTTTTTTCGTCGTTATGCCCAAACTGAATGAAAAGATAATCACCGGCATTTAAGTCGTCGTAAATTTCCTTCCACCGCCCTTCATCAATAAAAGAGCGCGTACTACGGCCATTTTTCGCCCTATTCTCAACACGGATGTCTTTTTTAAAAAGAGTGGCAAAAGGTACACCCCAGCCTGTTTCAGGAAATTTATCCTTTTCTTTTATGGCCATGGTTGAATCGCCCATCATCCATACCGTTCGTTGTTTAAATCTAGGAACAAAAGCAGTAAGTAACAATGCGATCGCTACGATAAGGAATGTTGGTTTCTTGAACATTGGAAAGCTTTCTAGCAAGTTTACATAATTAGCTTATTACGTCTATTAAGATTAAACGATAAAATTAACGCAATCGATACCGGTATCGATTGCAT
>DATMSZ010000492.1:0-4707 GCA_035565175.1 Pseudosphingobacterium sp. | reverse complement strand
AAAGGGAAACAATCTCTAGGTACCTCTAAGATTTTCTTTGAAAAATCTCTAACATAAACTTTCTCCACACCATTTTCAGTCGCTTTTAAACCCCAAAATTTGAATCCCCATTCCTCTAACAAAGCTATTAATCTTTGCTGTTCCTCTCGTTTGTCAAAAATTGTAACATATATCTCGTCAACGTTGTTGGCGAGCGCATTGTCAAAAATTATCTTTAAGAACCTTTCACCAAGTTTATAACCAGTAGATGTAACCTTGAATGTGCCAATTTTAAGGCGTTTTTTGGGCTTAAAAATCGGGGCTATATTATGATAGCTTTCCTCTTCATTCTCTATTTTTAAAAATAAAAAAGCTCTCATCAAATTTTCTATAACGCAGACATAAGATTCTTTGTCTGCTTTTGAGTTGAACCAATCTTCAAATTCAGTATAATCTTCTTTGAACGAATCAAAAAAAGCATCCTTTAAATCAACGTTACCAAAGTATTCCTTTTTTACGGAAAGGACCTTATATTCAGACAAACCAGGATTTTCAAATACTAGTTTTTCGATAAAGGAGTCGATTTTATAAACTTTATCAGCAATACCGAGTTCGATTGCTTTTCTGTGTATTCCCTTATCTTCAGTAATCAGATAATTTACTCTGTTGTTGAATACTTCACGCAGAATAGATGTGTCATTAGAATCATTAATCGATTTGTCTTTGCTCCTTAACTTAGTAATCGCTTCTGAATCTAAAGAAAGAGTCTTTAAAACATTATAATTCTGTATTTTGATTCTCATTGTACTCACCACCGCTTCATCCTGATATGTTTTTATTTCCTCTATTGAGACCGGATGAACGCATTTTTCGTAGTGGACCTTGTCGAGCCAGTTAAATAACAATCCAATATCTCTATTATATACCTTACTCGCCTCCCTATGTACGATTATATTTGTGTCTAATAGTATTCTCATTTTAAAAAATTTAAAAGATTATTTACTTCGAGTTTTTCACTTTTTGCTTTAAAAAGAGGTATTTGAAGGTTTTTGCTTATTTCCATAGCAAAATCAATTTCATAACATTGAAATTCTTCTATTAATTTGACATCATAAGTTTTCGAATCTCTATTTTCAAGACGGTGTTTGATGGCCTGAGGATCTGCAGTGACAAGGACTAATTTTGCAGGATCGATATCTCTAAACGTCTGAATTGGCACTCTTTCAGGAGTCCCATTTTTATTAAGCAAACAATAATGACCATCTAGTAAGTACTTCTCATCCCTTTCTATAATAGACCTCAGGTTAGAAATAAGCCGGTTTTGCGTGATATCAATATTTGCTACGAGTTTCTCTTCTTTAGTGCTTAGCTCATCCCATTTTAAAACTTCACTTGCGGTCAAATGCATAAAATCGGTCTTGCTTGTTATAAGCCGACAAATTTCCCCTTTTCCACTTCCATGAATTCCACCAATGAATACAATATTTTTCATGATTTCGGTTTTTATAACTTTAGTGCTTTATATATCTACACCAATTGGACTGAGGATTAACGCAAGAAAAAATGACATACCGAATCCTATATTTCTATCCTTTCCTAAAAAGCCTACCAGCAGCGCACAGGCAAACCATAAAAAGTATAATGCGTTCATATTAATCATTCAATCTTTCAATGTGCTCATCAGATAATACACCTCCGTTCTGCTCGTAGATTTTCGATAATAAGAAATTTGTCTTTTTCTGATTGTCTATGATCCGTTCTTGATTGTAGATATGAATATCAATCTTGAAATACCACAGCGTTATCCCGCGTATTAGTAATATAATACCTAATAAAAGCCCAGCTCCGAATAAAAAGCTTAGTAGACCTGATATATCTATACTCATGTTTATTAACTTCTATGCTATTATTGTGTTAATTGGAGGGTTTAGCCTTTCACCTATTTCGTTTTTCAAGAAACTTATTTCTTTTCTATTTGGTTGGCTAACATAGTAAGTCCAATGCGTTCCGTCTTTTGTACAAGCGATTATATACTGATCGTCTCCTAGTTTCTTTAAATGATATTCACTGCAGCCTGTTATACGTTTACTCACTAACAATTTACCGATTGTTAGAAGTTCATCGTTGTTTGGGCTCTTCCAAGGCTTATCAAATATGTTTTCATCGGTAGAGGATTCATTTTTAGTGACCGTTCCAATAAGGTATAATATCGCCATGATCACAAATAGCCACAAATATGCTCTTTTCATACTTATACCCTAAGCCACCTTCTCCTTCTCATAATACCCAATGCTCTGTACAATCTCTTCGGAGAAGTTATAGATATCATCCAAGCGTGCGATATCATGCTTGGTTTCTTTCTTATCCTGATCAAATAAACCGATGCGTAAACGGTTGCCGGTGAAATAGAAGCGACAGATGGGTTTGCGGTTATTATCGTCCAACAGTACGCCACAGTAAGATTGAGTATCGCGCATATAGATTCGCCCTACTTCCACCTCTTTACGCAAAATGGATTTAATAATGAGGTAGGCATCTATTTCATCCTGCGAGGTAACTACTAAAGACTCTGCTTCTACCGGAGCTGGAGCCGTTTCTTCCACCGATTCTGTTTCTTTCTTTAAAGCGCTTTTGAGCCTTTCACTGATCTGGTCGTTCACGATCTGACTGAATACTCTTTTGGTTAATGTGGTAAACTGATCGAGCACTTTTGCGGTTACCAAACCCTGATGAACCTGCTTTGCAAAATACCGAACGAATTCTTCCTTCGGATTATACATCTCTGCATTGATCAGGATCTTGATCTCATTGAAATACTTCAGATCACTCGCCGTATTGGAGATGCTCTCCAGATCAAAAACGGATTTATGGAATTTACGGAGTTCGGCAATTTCATTGTCGCGCATCTCAGTAATCTTAAACTCAAAGAATGGTTTCTCGTCCATCTTATTAGCTGATACCAGATCGGTATAAAAGCGATACTCCAAACCATTGGTAAGTAAACTGAACTTTGCCTCCGTGGTATGGAAATAACGGAACAACTGCGAATTGTGCGGATCGAGCCCATCGGCATAGTGCTTACACTCGATAAGTATGATGGGTTTCTCATCTTTCAGAATGGCGTAGTCTACCTTCTCACCCTTCTTAATGCCTATATCTGCTATAAATTCCGGCTGTACCTCGAATGGATCGAATACGTCATACCCAAGGATACGCAGAAAGGGCATAATGAGGGAAGTTTTAGTGGCTTCCTCTGTTTTAATCTGCGGCAGCAACCGATCTACCCGCTTGGCAAATTGCTGTATTTCATCTTTGAAGTCCATAATATTTTTATTTTTCTTTTGTCCGTCAAAAGAAACAAAACCTCGCGACTGGAAATCTTCTTTGAAAGACTCTGCTGTTACTTAGCCTCTACTACCCGAAAATTTCTAGGTCGCATTGTTTCTTACTGAAGGGCTGTTCCTTCGAGCTATTTTGTTTCCGCGTCTTTTAAACTTTATGCATAATTACTTACAATTGTGTTTGCTTCTTTACGGTTTCCCGTATTCCTGTTTTCGTTATTGGTTACTCGTTATTAGTTACTCGTTGTTCCAATGCACATCCCTCCCGTTTAGTTTAATTTATATTTCATTATTAGATTCGTCTTGATTGACTATAACCTCTGGACGATTATAAGTCGGCTCCCCTTTTTCTATACGGGGATCATCACCGTATTGGTTCTCGCCATCCTCGCCTTGCCGGAATATCAGTATCAAAAAATAAAAGGGCACTAGCTGATACCAACCATTACTGCCCAGATCATGGCATCTTTTTGCGCCCTGCGCCCATAAGAACCATAAAAGAGGTATGGCTCCTAGTCCTAAAAGATTGTAGATAGAGTCCTCGTCTTCATCTATTACGATGTTAATGAAGATTATGAAGGTTAAATAAATGAGGAAACTTATTCCATATTCTCTACGGCGAATACGTCCCTCAAATGAAAATGGTGCATTAAACATTATTTAGGTTTAAGAATAGGTTTAGGTTGATTTATTTTTTTATCTCATCTAAATTTCTTTTTAACTTTTTCCCTCCCTGCACTGCACAACAAAATAAATAAGAATCTATTCTGTTATATGAAATTAGTCCCAGTACCAATTAAAGTGCCTATGGTTTTAAAAGAAATGACTTAGATTTTTGTAATTATTTTTTTTGTTGCCAGTTGTACGTTATGAGTTATGAGCCCCAACGTACGTTCCGGTTAATTTTTCTGTTCATATGAGTAGAAGTGCTTCACTCTTGCCCTATTTGATTGAATTGATTTTCTGGTTGTTAATTGACGTACAACTACGATGTGTATGTGCTTAGATATAGGTACGGTTAGGTGCTGCTTAGGTAATTGTTTTAGTCGTAAGTGTTAATTTAATTGTTTATTTTAGTTTGACAATGCTAATGTAATTAAGAGTTTTATTATTTGCAAGTAATTGTATGAAATAGTGAGAACTTATATATTACTTTGGTTTTTATATATTCCCACTTTACCTTGGATGCAAAGTGGGCAAACATCAAGGCTGTCTAGCGCTCGCTAAAAATTCAGTTCTTACCCGCAGTTCTGTGGAGTCGCTCTCCTCATTACCCTCTCTTCGCTTCTTCACAGCCCTCTAGTCTTTACAGCCAACTGAATTTTTTAATGCTCGCGCTAGAAGGCCGTTTTGTCCGAACGCGCAAGAGCCCCGTTTGATTTTCCAG
>DATMSZ010000491.1:0-3702 GCA_035565175.1 Pseudosphingobacterium sp. | reverse complement strand
ATTAAAAGCCTTCGGGTATGTAAGATAATTCTTTAAAATTAAAAAATAACAGATGAATATTTTATTGATTGGTTCTGGTGGAAGAGAAAGCGCTTTTGCCTACAAAATTTCGGAGAGCCCATTAACGTCGCAATTATTTATTGCACCGGGAAATGCCGGCACAGGAGCTTATGGTAAAAACGTAGATATAAAGGTTACCGATTTTGAATCATTAGGAGAATTCTCGTTAAAAAATGAAATCAACTTAGTACTCGTAGGTCCTGAAGAACCCCTTGTAAAAGGAATACATGATTACTTTCTAAAAAACGAAGCACTAAAACATATTCCTATTATCGGCCCAACGGCCATGGGTGCACAATTAGAAGGAAGTAAAGATTTTTCTAAGCAATTTATGCATCGACATGGAATACCTACTGCTCTATCACAATCATTCACAAAAGCAACCCTTGATGAAGGGTTAAAATATTTGGAATCACGGGAAGTTCCCATTGTCTTAAAAGCTGATGGACTCGCTGCAGGAAAAGGTGTACTTATTTGTTCAACAATTGAAGAAGCAAAAGAAGAATTGAGGGCAATGCTTGCCGATGCCAAATTTGGAGAAGCAAGTAACAAGGTAGTTATAGAAGATTTTTTGAAGGGTATAGAGCTCTCTGTCTTTGTGTTAACAGACGGGAAGGATTATAAGATCTTACCGGCCGCAAAAGACTACAAAAGAATCGGAGAAGGCGATACCGGACTAAACACTGGCGGGATGGGATCTGTTTCTCCAGTACCTTTTGCAGATGATATATTTCTGAAAAAAGTAGAAGACCTTGTGGTCATTCCAACCATAGAAGGTCTAAAAAAAGATAATATTCCTTATAAAGGGTTCATCTTTATTGGGCTTATGAATGATAATGGAAACCCTTACGTTATAGAGTATAATGTACGGATGGGGGATCCCGAAACGGAAAGTGTTCTACCACGCATTGAAAGCGATTTTGTTGATTTATTATTAGGTGTTGCACAAGAGAATCTTTCCGAAAAATCATTCAGAATTTCTGCTAAAACCGCTGCCACCGTCATGATTGTTTCGGGCGGTTATCCCGGAAAATATGAAAATGGAAAAGTAATTAGCGGATTCGAGAACGTAAAAGAATCTATCATTTTTCATGCAGGGACAGCGTTCGTTAATGACGAGGTTAGAACTGCTGGAGGAAGAGTATTAGCCGTAACAGCCCTCAAGGATAATTTGTTGGACGCTCTACAGCAAGCAACAGCTGATGCCGGAAGAATCTTTTTCGAGGGAAAAGATTTCCGACGTGACATTGGATTTGATCTAATAGATTAATTTATCCGCAATTTATTGAATGTATGTAAAGCATATCCCAACTAGCTTTACATACGTTTTTTTCTTTCTCTCTTGTTCATTTTGTTCATTCCACTGAACAGCTAGGTTTTCTAAAATATTATCTACTTTTTTGTTAGGTAAAGTCAACAATTACAGACACATAACCGATTCAGACTCCCATTAAATGTGTGCTTAGCAAATTGGGTTGTCTTTTTTTAACCTAAAAACCCTATTATGAAAAGATCTACAGTAAACCTATTTTATTTAGTACTCCTTCTATTTATTAGTTGCGAAAAAACCGCCCCAATTCCTGACCCCAAAGAAGCTTCGGATGAACTAAAAACTGTTGTCTTCAAATTAACTGGTTTTAGTTCAGAAATAAGACCTTTATCATCAAAAATGGCCACTTCAAGAAGCCAGGTAAACGCTCAGGACAGGTCCAACCAAATTCAGCACCTTTACTTTTGGTCGTTTAATGAGGGCAACCTTATTCCTGATGTCGCTATCCACCCGGCGGATGTAAGTATAAGCCTTGCGCCGGAAAACACTACCCTTACTTATCCAAACGGATATAAACATGATATGTTTCCCGAGGGACAGTGTGTTAGTATGAGGGGCGTGAATCGTATGACATTTAAAATGTCTATGAAGAATGTTTCAGAACTATCAAAAATTAATTTTGATGCTGCTAGCTCCAATACAGGCCCTAAGAATTTTAAAATTTATTATGCTGTTAATGATGGAAGTGATTTTATTTCCATCTCGGAAAACAATCAATTTACCAATATGTCACAACAAAGCAGAAATCATTTCGAGTTCGACATAAGTACGATAGCAATAGGTGAACATGATCATTTCTGGATTATGATAGAGCCTTTTGGTGGTGAGCGAGGCACTGTTGGGGACTACAATGAAGCCACAGGTTTATTGCGGATAGACAATTTTGGCATATCAGGTATCTATGACTCGGATGGTGCAGAAGAAACAATGCTTCATAAAATCAATTATTATATTTTCAGAAAGGAGGATAACACCTTGGCGCTAGAGGGTGACCTTACGTTTGACGCTAATCACCTAGCCCCGCCACTATCTCTCAAATTACCCGTAGGGCCTTATTACGCTTCCTTTGTATCGAACTCCTCGAAGAAAAATCTGCTTCTTTCGAAAAGCCCGGTAGCCGCTAAAGATTTCTATATAGCAAACCATTTTGATAACCATCAGGCTTTAATATTTGGCACACAAATTACGGATATAACAGTATCCGAAAACAATAGTCCAATTGAAGTTGCACTGAAGAGATATTTTAGTAATGTCAAATTTGAATTTACAGATCAAACAGATTTGTCTTTTATCAATAAAATTATTGTCACTAGAATGCACGAAAACCTTATTTATACGCCCTATGGTACGCCATCTTCCCTTCCTGTTTCTGATGCTTCCATGATTACTTTTGTCCATCCATTTAAGGAAGACACGAACGCCATAACATTTAATCAGTTTATTGGTGAAGTGAATCAGCCAGTAGAGTTAAGTTATAATATTTTGGTTTACGGAGAAAACGATGAACTACTTAGAGATTTCACAGTTCATAATGCGGTAAAAAACAACGTTCAACTTCTATTTAAAGGTGAGCTATTGAAAGATCTCGACAAAAAAGGTGATTTCATCATTGAGTGGAATGAGCAATGGGGTGATCCTGTAAATGGCGAATTTTAAAACAGGCATTCCCACAGATCTGCACATGAACGCAAAAGCGGTCTCTCTGTATTAAAGAATCAGAAAGATCGCTGGTTTCTTGTGTAGATCTATTTTCCGTTTTCTCCATTGTGCTACAGTTTCCGTTATAATGAACTCATCGGCTGATGTAATATTACAGGCAACACATAATTGAGTTTTCGGAGAGCAGACTTTCAATACTTCCTCCAAGAGTTGATTATTTCTGAAGGGTGTTTCCATAAAAAGCTGCGTTTGCAGATTACGTTGGGCAGCTAGTTCCAATTCCTTAATTTTCTTTGCTCGAGCCTGCTTGTCAATAGGTAAGTAGCCATGAAAAGCAAAGCTCTGCCCATTTAATCCCGAAGCCATTAAGGCTAAAATCATAGAATTTGGCCCCACCAAAGGTCTTATTTTAATACCTAATCGATGGGCTTCCGCCACAATATCTGCCCCGGGATCTGCGATTCCCGGACAACCCGCTTCACTCATTAATCCTACGCTTCTTCCTGCCAGCAATCCTTCAAAGAAATCTGTCATCTTGTATTTATTTCTGACATGTTTTCCATAGTCATGCATGATTAGATCTTGCTGTGGTATTGTCAGTCCAGCTTGTTTTAAGTATTTCCTTGCTGTTTTTTCATTTTCTACTATATATT
>DATMSZ010000490.1:0-1783 GCA_035565175.1 Pseudosphingobacterium sp. | reverse complement strand
TCGTATACCCAATTTGCTTGCGGTGGTAAGCTCATTAAAATAGATTCTATTCTTCCATTTGTTTCAAGACCAAACTTGGTTCCTGAATCATAAACTAGGTTAAATTCAACATAACGGCTCCTTCTTATAAATTGCCATTCTTTGTTTGTTTCCGAATAAGTTTTGTCTTTATTTCTAGCAATTAACTCCGTATAAATCGGCACAAAACTCCTTCCAATCGCTTTTGAAAAGTCAAACAGTTGTTCGTAACTGATATGAGCGCTTTCAGGTCTTAATCGATCATAAAAGATCCCGCCTACCCCTCTCGTCTCGTCCCTATGTTTTATAAAGAAATAATCATCTGCCCAGGCTTTAAACTGCTCATAGAAATAATCATTATATTGCTTACATACATTTTTTAGATATTGATGAAAGTAGGAAGCATCTTCTGTAACGACATAATGAGGAGTTAGATCGATCCCACCTCCAAACCATCTAACCTCTTCGTTAAGTTCAAAATAACGGATATTCATATGGATAATAGGAACCCAAGGGTTATAAGGATGAATCACAATAGATACGCCGGTAGCAAAAAAATCATCTTCGTTAACATTAAAAGCCAATTTAATCTTCTCGGGCAATTTACCATGCACAGCAGAGAAGTTAACTCCCCCCCTTTCAATTACCTTCCCGCCTTGAATAATCCTTGTGCGACCACCACCGCCGCCTTCGCGTTGCCAAAGCTCTTCTTTAAAAAGGGCACCTCCATCGGCTGTTTCTAGTCCTTTACATATTTCATCTTGAATTTGCTGATACGCTGCAGCAATATCATCTCTATTAATCATTGGGCAAAGATATAAACTTTAATTTTCCAAAGTACCGCAATAAACGCTATCCGAAATTGCATCATGCATGACTGTAACAAAAGCCATAAATAAGTGTATTTTTTCACCTTTAGGCGCCTTTTTATCGCTATTACCGAAGGTTAAAAATTCTTCCCCTACATTTGCCCTTTCTCCACCTATTATCATTGCATTTATAGGTCTATAATCCGATTTTATAAAGAGTATGGTGCGCATATTGGTATTTTCACGTATACCATCCGTACTCCATCTAAACAAAACGCCCCCTTCTTGCAGCGTTACCTCAACGTCTTTAGGGCTAGGTAAATTACCTTTAGAAAGTAATATTTTTTCGTGGTTTACGACCAGATTAGGGTAATCCCCCATGAAAGCGTTTTTCTTATTGTAACTCATCGCCGCATTGAAGGCTGACATCTTTTTATCTGCAACCTCTAATGAAAAACCGATACGAACAAAATGAATAGAGTCTTTCAGAAAATCTTGCATTAAGCGCATTTTTTCTCGGTTTGTAAGCTCTAAGATAGTGGGAGCACGTTTTTTTCTATTTGGTAAACCTCTGATAACCGGTATGCCACGCCACTCATACCCAACAACACTCCCAACTTTACCACTAAAAGAACCGTTTACTCCGTTTTTAACAATAGCCATTGTAAGTATTTTTAGATTTATAAGAAAAGCTAATATAATAATAGCTTTTCGCTAAGTGGCATTATTCATGAAAAACAATTGTAATATTATAAATACATTATAGGGAGATAATAGGTATTTTTCCCTATGATATCCCTATAAAGTCCCTATTATATCCCTATTATTTACTAGTTAATTAGGAGTTTAGTTGGCTGTAAATCTTAAAACGATCATTTCTTTAATACAGCCGGCGAAACCCATTCAATAGATAATAATAGAATAACGAGGCCTTCGGATACCTTTTGTAGTCCTTT
>DATMSZ010000489.1:0-7438 GCA_035565175.1 Pseudosphingobacterium sp. | reverse complement strand
ATACTTCTTTTCTTTATACTTAGAAACCGACAGCTCACCCGAATAATTATAAGACTTTGTCTGATTCAGATCATTATTGGTTAAATTGTAATAAACATTACCATTGGTGCTCAAGTTCAATCCGACCTGCAAATCCATTTTTTTAAGCTTCTTTCCAGCATACATACCACCGTAAAAATTGGCTGTATTTTTATCACTTAAGTTATCCGAACGGTATGTACTCGCACCAGAGGCATCCGTAACCGTGTTACTTACAATGGGGTTAGTTGTAAAAGAATAACTTCCATAGAAATTGATGTATTGATTACTTAGCACCTTATACGAATAGTAACTCAGATTGAATCTGTTCGTGAAAGAAGGTTTTAAATCAGGATTTCCAAGAACAATATTAAGCGGATCTGTATTCACACGTACCGGCTGAATCTGATTGATCGTGGGCTGTGTGTTATTTCCGTTGTAACCAATTCTGATGGACTTTTGCTGAGAAAATTTATACTGATAATTTACCTGAGGATTAAAGTTCGTAAAATTTCTTGTAAACAAATTATCCGTATACTGATCTAATTGTTTAAACTTAACATCGCTTACCTTCGCTCCAAAATTAACATCTGTCTTCACCGTTTTATAATTAAAGATCGCTCCTACCTGATTGGATGTCTGATCGAGTTTGTAGTCATTACTGTACAAGCTGTCCAGCATATTATATTCACCGTCGGCAGACTGATTAAATGATTGACGATTAGAGTGCCCACTATTAATATTTAAGCCATAATTTAAGACAACAGCAAAATTTTTAAATAACGGTTCAGTGTAAGTCACATTAGATCGAAAAGCATTATTTACGACATCATTCGTTTTATACTGATCATCATTTTTAACGCTATCTATCAGGCCCTCAGTTTGTCTGTTAAAATAATTAGTTTTGGAATGCAAAAACCCGTTTGCTTTACTGGTATTGGAAGATTGATTCAAGTTGATGGAGAATGATCTTCCAACCTTTTTAAATTTTTTGGTGAATAAAGCACTTGCATTGAATATCCTATCATCCACGCTGTTCGTGATACTTCTTTCATTGTTGTTCAACAACATCCCATCGCCATTTCTGCTTTCAGAGATATAGTTATTCTCTGTATCACTGTTCTTTAGTGTACCGTCGATTGTAATCCTGAGATTTGTGGTCGAATCCAACTTAATATCGTATTTGGCATCCAACTTATGCCTGAACATGCGGTTATCAAATCGCTCATCCGAACGATCATTAATCACCCCGCTGGGTAAATTCCGTTGAACTATACTATTCCGGGTCCCATCTACCTCTAAGGTCCCAATTTTATAATTCGTATTGATAGATTGTTTGTCTTCGTCCCACTTGTTATCATAATGCACACCCCCTGTTCGAGCAGAGGGAATCCCTTGCCCGTTATATTGCCCGTTAAATGATTCAAAATCATCGCCACTACCGCTGTAAAAAAACATCCCACCATCATCAGAAAGTTCCATATTCGATGACCCATACTTATCCGAATCTCTCCATCCAAGTCCAACCTTACCGGTATTTCCAATGGTGCCGTAAGCCGACATCTTCTCTTTTCCTTTGAATTTATTAATCATTGCCTGACCTTGGTAGAAGTCTTCCGTTCCAACTCCTGCTTCTACTTTTCCAAAGTATCCCTTTTTACTATCTTCCTTTAGTTGGATATTAATTGTTTTAGATTTTTGCCCATCATCTACGCCCGTAAAAGCAGCTTGATCACTTTGCTTGTCATATAACTGCACCTTGTCTACCATGTCACTTCGTATATTTTTGGTCACTAAGGTCGGATCATCTCCAAAAAATTCTTCGCCATCTACCAGTACCTTATTCACTGTCTGCCCTTGAGCCGTTATTTTCCCATCTTTGTCGACCTGAATACCTGGCAACTGCTTTAATAGATCTTCCACTTTAGCATTGGGCTGCACCTTGAAACTTGCAGCGTCGTATTCTGTAGTGTCTCCTTTGATGGTGATGGGTTGCCTCCCGGTGATAATAACTTCCTCTAGCAATTGGGATTTAAGAAATAGATTTAAATTGCCGAGGTCGACTTCTTTAACTGAATCCAAAGTAATTTTCTCGACATAGTCGGCATATTTCGGATAGGTCACTAACAAAATATAATTACCTTTTTCTAAATCGCCTAAGATAAACTTACCTCCATTTGCTGCTCGGGTATATTTATACAGCATAGAATCCTGCGCGTTTAAGATACTGATAGAAGTGTTATTGAGTGCAAGATTGGAGGATGTATCTACCACCACACCCTTAATTAAGTAATCGTTCTGTGCAAATGAGGTCAGGGAACATAAGCAAAAAAACACCAGGAATAGGAATAGTCTCTTCATATTATTAGGTTCTGAGCTCCTAAAATACAACTAACTATTAGTTATTTTACACCAATCAAAAACTTTAACATTAATTAACAAAAAAATTAAATAATAGACTATCAAAAACGCCCTTCTTTAACTAAACATTAATTTAAAATGAACGAATTATCCTTCTCGTATTGATCCGGTATATGTGTACCGCCTAACACTACTTTTACTAATCGCTTTTCGGTGCTAAACGGAATGCTTATCTGATTTTGTCCTTTTTCCCATACCACTATAGACCGCTTTACACTTTTAAACGTACCATCGTCAAAATAAACAGTTAAATGCACGGGAAGGGGTTTATTACTTTTATTTTTAACCTTTATCAAATAGGATTGCTCATCTATCTTTTCTACGCCAATGATACCCATATCCGTTATCCCATCTTCAAAGAACCATTTCTTCCAGAACCAGTTTAAATCTTTACCGCTGGCATAATTTATACAATTAAAGAAATCTAAGGGCTGTGGGTGTTTCCCGTTCCAATTTTTAATATAATAGTGCAAAGCCGTCTTAAATAATTTCTCGCCTAAAAATTCTTCAACAAACAAATAACCAAGTGCTGGCTTCGGGTACGAATTAGTAAATGTACCGGCACCCTTCAATGCGGTAGTCAGTGTCATGATTGGTGTATCATCTTCATGTCCCGATGTTCTGGCAGTCGGCTGTATGCCATAATCGTCAATAAATGCACTATCAATAAAGGACGACAATTTCCATTCCCCAATGGTTGCCCACCCCTCGTCCATCCAAGCATATTTTGTTTCGTTGGTACCCATGTAAAAAGGAAACATAGTATGAAATATTTCATGCGAAGTCAAGGTAATACCATCTTCTCGGGTTTTTGTAGGATTATCATTTGCCATCATTGGATATTCCATTTGATCTAATCCATCAAAAACTGTCATATGATTATACGGAAAGGGCCATGATGGAAATTTAAAACTCATCCCCTCAACCGTTTTCCTAGCGAAATCAATTACCTCATAATAATCTTTATGTTTGGAATTAAACACCGCATCTACTCTAGTCCTTCGTCCCGTCACGGAATCTACTACTAAGCTAGTTGATTTCCATACATAATGGTCACTTAATGCGAAAGCGAAATCCACTACGTTTTTAGCCTCAAACTTAAATACATTGCTTTTTTCTCTTACAACATCATGTGATTTGATAGCCTTTTCAGAGATGACATCAATTATCGTATCTGATTTTTCTGCTTTATCTATTAAATCATTTATATAACTTTTGAAAACCTTCCTTTTGTTTGTAAGGTCGCCAGTGGCCCAAACAGTATAATTTCTCGGAACTTTTATTTCAGCCTTAAAATCACAAAAATCATTATAAAATTCTTCCTCACCTGTGTAAGGATACTTATTCCAACCATCAATGTCATCGTAAACGGCAATGCGAGGAAAAAAATAAGCCACAAAAAAAGAACTTTCATCTACTTTGCCAGTGCGCAAATGCGATCCCTCGTTTAAAACATATTGATAGCCAATGTTAAAAGTCATTTCCTTTCCGGGCATTAAACCTTCAATAGCTATCTTCATATTGGTTCCGTCAATTATAAGATCGCTTAATCTTAGCCGGTCGCCATCTGCTTCCGCTCGTTTTATTTGCACACCGTTTCCTAAATCCCTTCTCGCTATTTTTGATTTTCTTAATACTCCCTTTTTATATAAATTAGGATATAATTTAAACCAGATCTCATGCAGCGTATCAGGACTATTGTTTTTATACACGATCTCCACTGTACCTTCGAGTAAACGCGTACGAGGTTCAAAATCTATTTTCAGCTTATAATCCGCTTTATTCTGCCAGTACCTACTTCCTGGGATGCCCTCCATTGTTCTGGTGTTATTCCTAACAGCTTGTTTGAACGAAGCGTCCAAGGGTAGCTGTATCTGTGCAATAGCAGTGGCAACAATGAAGATATGAATAAAAAAAAGAAGAACCTGCCTTATAAATTTCATTTCAAAAGGGAATTATACGTTAAAATCAGAAAGTCCGGCCCGCTTCAATAGCGCATCCACCGTTGGTTTACGCCCTCTAAAATCAACGTACAGTTCCATAGGGTCAATTGTTCCCCCCATACTCAGCAATGTTTTGAATTTATAAGCCGTTTCAGTATTAAATATTCCTGTTTCCCTAAAATAATCAAAGGCATCAGCATCAAGAACTTCTGCCCATTTATAGGAATAATAACCAGCTGAGTAGCCACCCGGAAATATATGAGAGAATGAAGGACTCATAGCGCTTCTTTCTACAGTAGGATAAAGCTGCGTTTCCTCGATAACCTTCTTCTCAAATTCTTCCACAGAATCTGCTACTTTTAATTGGTTGGTATGAAAAGCCATATCTAATAGGCCGAAGCTTAACTGTCTTAATGTTTGATAGCCCTCCATAAAGTTCGAAGAAGCAACGATTTTATCAACTTCTTCCAGCGGCAGAATTTCTCCTGTTTTATAGTGCCTAGCAAACGTGGAAAGAAAATCCTTGTCATAACAAAAATTTTCCATAAACTGTGATGGCAGTTCTACGAAATCCCAATAAACATGCGTACCGGATAGACTTTCAAAGACTGTATTTGCCATTATACCATGCAGAGCATGCCCAAATTCATGAAATAATGTAGTCACTTCATTAAAGGTCAATAAAGAAGGGGTATCGCCGGAAGGTCTTGAGAAATTACATACAACAGAAATATGTGGTCTCATATTTTTACCATCAATAATGGATTGTCCTCTATAAGACGTCATCCAAGCACCTGCGCGTTTCCCTTCTCTTGGATGCCAATCTGTGTAAAGCAGTGCTTTGTGTGCTCCATCTTCAGACACTTCGTATACGGTTACTTCATCATGGTATTTCTGAATATCTTCCCGTATCGAGAATTTGAGTCCATATAGTCGACGTGCCGCTTCGAAAGCCGCCTCAAGTACCTGATGTAAGGGAAAATATGGCTTTAAGGATTCATCCGAAAAATTAAATTTCGCTTCTCTCAACTTTTCAGCATAATAAGCGTGGTCATAAGGCATCATTTTATCTATACCATCCTTTTTTGCTAACTGACTTAACCCTTCAACCTCTCGTATAGCAAAGGGTTTCGCCTTTGTTAACAGATCGCGGAGAAAGTGGTCGACATTTTGGGGATTGCCCGCCATGCGTTCTTCTAACACGAAATCAGCATGGCTTTCAAATCCCAACAGTTGAGCTCGCTCTTGCCTTAATTTTACAATCTCTTTTACATTCTTTTCGTTATTATATTCATTCTGCTGAAATGCTCTTCTCGATGAAGCTAAATACAATTCCTTACGCAGCTCCCTGTTGGCAGCATACTTCATAAACGGCACAAAACTTGGGTACTGCAACGTGAAAACCCATCCCGCTAAACCGCGTTTTGTGGCTTCCTCCTTAGCGGCTGTGACAATGGAAGCAGGTATACCCGCTAGCTGTGTCCTATCGGTGAGGTGTAAAAAATAATTATTCGTTTCGTGTAGCACATTCTGCGAAAACTTAACCTTTAGAGTGGACAGCTCCATGTCTATTGTTCGTAGTTTTTCTTTTTCTGCATCCGTTAATAATGCGCCGTTACGCGTAAAGCTTTTATACGTTTTATCTAATAATCGGTACTCTTCAACACTTAACGAATCTTTTTCTGTTCTTTCAAAAGCAGTCTTTACTCGTTGAAACAGCACTTCATTAAGCGTTATATCATTGCCATATTCGGCCAGTAAAGGAGAAATTTCTTGCGCGAGCTGCTGTAAATAGTCATTTGTCTCGGCCGAATTAAGATTAAAAAACGTCTCAGAAACTATCTGAAGCTGCTTACCTACCCGTTCTAAAGCTACTATTGTATTATGAAAACTTGGCTCTCCAGCGTTATTTATAATTTTTTCTATTTCATTTTTGGCTCGTTCAATACCTTCCAAAATAGCCGGTTTAAAATCTTCCTGTCTAATATCTTTAAAAGGTACACTTTGAAATGGAGTGTCAAAGCTTTTTAATAATGGATTGCTCATTCGTTGTTTGGTTTTATCTTCAGTTCTTATTATAAAAACCCTTATAATAAATTCCAAACTTAGAGAAATTGATCTTATTATACAATTCGTGATTAAGTTACTTTCGCATCCTACAGTTCGTACTCCATATGTTCACAATAAATTCCTTCTGTTCTTAATAAGTTCTCTATCATTTCTGGTTGTACGTTTAACGAAACTACCCGCAATATTCTATCGCAGTCATCTAAATCAAAACTCCATTGCTTGATTAATTTAATCGAATTAAACAGTGCAGCAACTTGCTGTACATGTTTTTGAGCATTTACGCTCGTTCTAAAGATTAATACCTGGTTCATTGTAATTTAAATAATAGTTGAATCCTTTGCATTGCCGCGTTGAGTGTCGCCCTCCTCACCTTCAGCACTTTCATCCCTCCAATTGCACCACCTCTTTCGCATATAACCCTTGAATTTCTCCCTTTCCTCATCATTCCATGACCCCATATTCTGATGCCTATTTCTCGCCCAAGGAGGACCTTTCCGACCTCCTCCTCCAAAGCCAAATAAAATCTTACATAAGAAGAATAAAGTCATCGCTTGCCAATAGCTTAATTCTTTCGTGCCTAAAACATCCGGCAACGTGTAGTTCCAAAGGAGCATCACTAGGAAGCTCACTAAGAATACAAAGGCGATTCCCGCAAGAGGAAAAAAAACAAACCGCATTTTACTTCTAAATATCCTTTTCATTATTTTATTATATTTAATACAACATTTATTAATTAAAAACTATCGGGTAAGGAGCGCTCTTGACGTGTCTCAATTGGCATGATGTCCGACAGCTATTCTTATTCATTTATCAACTCTTTATATAAACCGCTTAATTGCTTCCTTAAATGTGCCACAGCATAATGTTTTCTTAGCACCAGTTTATTTACGGGCTCTCCCGTTAATTTGGAAATTTCCGCAAAAGGAATATTGTCAAGCTCGTGCCATACAAACACATCTCGCTGTTTAGCTGGCAATTCATCCAAT
>DATMSZ010000488.1:0-7421 GCA_035565175.1 Pseudosphingobacterium sp. | reverse complement strand
AAACCCGACAATAAAAGGGTTGTATGCGACTGTAAATTAATGTCTTAGTCGGCTGTCCAGATCGTGTCAACAAACCACCCCTTGCTATCAAAAAAATGATGAAGCGGTTTAAAGCCGGTATCTTGTGCTATTTGCTCAATTTGGCTTAAAGTGAATTTTTGCGATATTTCCATATAAATCTGTTCATCCTTTAAAAAATGAATATATTCTTGCCCGTTTATATGTACTACTTGATCTGCTAGACTTATTAAATAGCTTTTACAAGAACCGTTTTCCGGGTCGTACATAGCATAATGATCAAACCTGCTAAGATCAAAATCGGCATGAAGCTCGCGATTTATCCGCTCCAACAAATTAAGATTAAATCTCTTTGTTATCCCACCTTTATCATTATACGCTGCCAAAATAGTTTTCGGATTTTTTTTTAAATCCATTCCTATTAACACTTTGTCACCAGTCGAAAGATGCTTGCGCAATTCTTTACAAAATTCAAGGACAGCACTAATGGGCATATTACCAATGTTTGAACCAAGAAAGAGTACTGCTTTTCGTCTAGATGATAGGGCTGTTGCTTCACTAAGCATATCAAAATACTCACCATTTAAACCCATTATTTGAAGGTTAGGCAGTGCGTCCGGAAGATTGTTTGTGAGGTTGGAGATCACATTGCTTGAGATATCGATAGGCAGATAGTTGAAATCTGCTTTCTGCTCCAACAAATAGTTAAGCAGATAAGTAGATTTCATTGCATCGCCGGCTCCTAGTTCGATTAGGTCAAAACTGTCTCCATCGTCTGTAATCGCGGCAGACAGCTCAGCTGTTTTTTTTGAAAATATTTCGAGCTCGCAATTGGTCAGATAGTATTCAGTACAGTTCATGAGCTCTCTAAAAAGCTGATCGCCGGTTGCATCGTAGAAATATTTCGATTCCAAATATTTTGGACTCGATTGTAATCCAGCGAGGATATCCTTATAAAATGCCTCTTTTTGGAGTTTTGATGTGCTTGGTAACGACATTTTTGAAACTGAAGGGTTCATATTCATTTGTTAAGATGTTATTTAGCTAACCTTATTCCTGTAAATTGCCATCGTAGATTCGTTTGAAAGAAATTCCGGTATGTTATACGGCTATGGCCTGGTGAGGTAACTTCAGATGCTCCTCGTAATACCTTTTGATTAACCATAAATTTACCATTATATTCACCGATGGCTCCGGGTGCCTTTGCAAAACCTGGGTAAGGTAAATAAGCGCTCTCTGTCCATTCCCAGTTTTCGCCCCAGATAAAATGCGGGGCCGCGGCTTCCCATTCAAATTCTGTCGGTAAACGCAAGCCCATCCAAGTAGCATAAGCATAAGCTTCAAAATAACTAACATGACGAACAGGCTGGTTTAAATAAAGCGGTTCGAGTCCTTTAAAGGTATAATGATGCCATTTTCCATCAATAAGATGCCAATAAAGTGGAGCTTGTATTTTATTACTTTTCACCCAATCCCAGCCCTCAGCATGCCAATGGCGAAAATCGCGATAGCCCTCGTCCTGTATAAAGGCTAAGTATTCAGCATTGGTTACTAAACTAGCACTTATTTCAAAGCTGTTCAGATAGACTTTATGCCTGCTGAGCTCATTGTCAAAGCAAAAGCCGCTCCCCTCAAATCCTACTTCATAAATTCCCTCTTTTATACGAATAAATGCATCATCATTTTTTATTTCAAATGAAGGGGAAGTATAATTAATGTTGTAGGGTGGAAATAAGGGATTATGGCCCAGTATGTATTTAATATCAGTATATAACAGTTCTTGATGTTGCTCTTCGTGATTGAAACCCAACAACACCAGGTCTTTTATTTCTTCCTTAAATTCACTACGCAAGAATTTAATCATCGCGTTGTCCACATGAGCACGATAAAGGTAGATATCATGAACGGTAGGACGACTTAGATTGCCCCGGTCTGTACGGATAACACGATTTCCCACGGCCTCATAATAACTATTAAATACATAATTATACTCATTATTGTATATCTGGTAATCGGCAGCATAGGGTATTAAAATGAAAGTTTCGAAGAACCAAGTAGTGTGTCCAAGGTGCCATTTAGGCGGACTGACATCTATGATAGGCTGCACTACATAGTCTTCCGTTTGCAAAGGAGCACAGATTATCTCTGTGCGTCGACGAACATTCTTATAACAATCGATGATATCCATTTTTAGTTATTTTCTAAATAATGTTTAAGGTCTGAAATCGTTTTAATGCGTAAATTTTGTGCCTGTTTTTGCCGCATCATTAACGCATAGGTATTGTTAAATCCAATGGGTTCTAACCATTTGATCGCATACCTTCTTTGAAATTCTTTTTTAACATAATGATATGTAATGTCTTTATTTCCAATTAATGAGTCAATTGATTTTTGAGGTGCTTGTAAAATAGCAAGTAGGCCGGTACCAGTATACTCCGGATAAAGGTCTATTTGGTCATTGACCAGTGCGTCAAAGCATATTTTTGTACCCCCCAACCCGGTTTTAGTGGCCACACCATAATTGGTATAGCCATTTATTAACATGCTATATATATTAGCTAAAATATACTGCTCTCCAAAAATTTTTGAACCTATGCGAACAACGCCAGCATTTCCGTTGTTTTTTGGCTTCCATAAATTAGCGGCTATTAAAAAGTCCTTAGCTACTTGTTCAGGAGCTTGATGAAGGTAATCAACACGGTAATTCAAATCTGTCATGATGCTATCATTTATTTTGTTTGATAGTAGATTGAGTGTTTTCTCCAGCTGTGGAAATTGCTTCAGGGCTTTATTACTGACAATTGGGGCTGCATAGTAAGGAGGAAATATACCTTTATCGTCTTGTAGAACCAATAGGTTATACGCTTTTAACCGACCATCAGTTGAATAACCACTTATAATATCCAATTGATTTTCATAAGCAGCTTTATACATAACTGCATCGCTGATAACAACGGTATGTATGTTTAGACCGTATTTGCTTTGAAGACCGATATTGCCATCTTGTCGCCCCATAAACTCAGGAGTGAAGCCGGCGGTAAGCCTGCTGCCATAGGCAGATGGTATAAAATACAAAGCGCCTAATAACAGAAGCACCACGGGAGTCATTTTCATGGCAGTGCCCACTTTCTTAAAAGTAAATTTTTGTACTCGTGACAGCAAAAAATCAAATAAAAGCGCTAACAATGCTGCAGGAATGGCCCCAGCCAAAATCATATTTGTATTATTTAGGGAAATACCTCCAAATATAAACTCACCTAATCCGCCTGCGGCGATATAAGACGCTAAAGTGGCTACACCCACATTAATTACCGTGGCGGTACGTATTCCTGCTAATATAATAGACATCGCCAAGGGTAGTTCTACTTTAAATAAGGCTTGCCACTTGCTCATCCCCATGGCCACAGCGGCCTCTTTTACAGCAATGTCTACACTTGTAATGCCCGTGTAAGTGTTGCGAATAATAGGTAACAACGCATACAAGAATAAGGCGACGATAGCTGGTTTGGCTCCAATTCCGAGAAGGGGAATCATAAATCCTAATAAAGCGATGCTAGGTATCGTTTGTAAGATGCCTGCAACACCTAATACGGCGCCGGATAGTTCTTTTTTGCGAGCAATAAGGATTCCCAATGGCAAGCCAACTAATACAGCAGCAAATAGCGAAATAAATGTGAGACCAATATGTTGTAATGTTTGCACAAGGAGTTTATCAGACTGCTGCCACATAAAATTCAAAAGAGTTTGCTGCTGCTCATTCATGCGGCATATTTTTTTTATATTGATAAAAAGCAGACATTAACTGTTCGAATCCAACTGCTTTAAATTCATTTTTTTGGTGATGTACAACGTACATGATTTCTATTTCATTGAATGTTAAACGCTCTAAACTTGTCCACAGATCCGTATCTGCCGACAGCATATTTATTTTCGATTGGTTATTTCCAATAGGAAGCCAATCCCATAGATCAGCTAATTGGATTGATCTAAATTCCAGTTGTAAGCGCTGCTCTTTTAAAAACTCTTTCACGAACGTACTGGCCGGTCTGAATAGCAGTTCAGAGGGGACGCCGTCTTGAACAATAACGCCTTTGTCCATAAGACAAATATGGTGGCCAAGTTCAAATGCCTCTTGCACATCATGTGTTACCATAATAATGGTCTTTCTCTTCAATTCATCTAATGCCTTAAATTCATCATGGATTTTTGAGCGTGTAACGTTATCGAGTGCACCGAAGGGCTCATCCATTAATAAAACGGGTGGATCGGCTGCCAAAGCCCTAGCCAGTCCAACACGTTGCTGCTGACCTCCACTTAATTCATGCGGATAGGCGTGGAGGTATATAGCTGAAAGATGAAGTTTTTCCAATAGTTCACTTACTCTTTTCTGTATCCGTTTTTTTTCCCATCTTAATAATTGAGGCACAATGGCGATATTTTGTGCTACCGTATAATGCGGAAATAAACCGTTATTTTGCAAAACATAACCAATACTTCGTCTTAAAATAGCCGATGGTTGCTGCATGACGTCTTTACCGTTAATAAGAATTGTACCAGCACTTGGTTTTATCAAACTATTAATCATTTTAAGCGTAGTGGTTTTTCCGCAGCCACTAGGACCTAGTAGAATAAGATTCTCTTCCGCTCTTACTTCGAAAGAAATATTATCTACAGCATCGGTATTGCCGAACGATTTACTAACATTTTGTACTTTTATCATAAAATGGTTTAGTCTTCTAAGGTCATAAAAAGATTATTCAGAGACTCTGAGTAAAGCGGGTGGGCAAATACGCCATAGCGTATACGATCGTATGTGATATTGCCTTCCATTGCCATTTGCAAAACTGACATTATTTCGCCACCCTCAGCTCCAAGGATGGCTACTCCCAATATTTTTTTAGTTTTAGCATCTACTACAGCTTTCATGAACCCTCGAGTATCGCCGGTTTCAACAGCCCGAGCTACGCGTGCCATTGGTAGTTTGGCAACTTTTATCGCTAACCCCATTTTTTTAGCTTCATTTTCGCTTATACCAACGCGTCCCAACTGGGGATCAGTAAACATACAATAGGGGATAGCTCTGTTATTAATTTTATAATTTTTATTTTCTAAAAGGTTTCGGTAAACAATCGTATAGTCATTGTAAGAAATGTGGGTAAATGCAGGTCCGCCTTTTACGTCTCCTAGGGCATAAATGCCTTTTATATTCGTTTCCAGCTTGCTGTTTACTTTTATATATCCTTTATCGTCGAGCTTTACACCCGTGACAGCTAAATTCAACGTTTCGGTTTGAGGCTTACGTCCGGCAGCCACTAAAACGTGACTACATACTATCTTTTTTTCTTCTTTACCGCTTTTGATAGTGGCTGTTATTTTTTCCTTACCATTTTGTTCAAATTCAATTGCTTGCGATGCTGTCAGGATATCAATGTTTTCCAGCACAAATATCTGTTGCATCTCTTTAGAAACATCCTCGTCTTCATGCGAAATAAGCCTTGTTGATTTTTCCACTATCGTTACTTTACTTCCAAATCGACGGAACATCTGTCCGAATTCCAAACCAATATAGTTACCTCCAATAACCAGCAAATGTTCAGGCACCTTGTCGAGGTCTAATATGGTAGTAGAGGTGAGATAATTTACACTTGTAAGTCCTTTAATTTTAGGTATAAATGTTTGAAGACCTGTGTTTAAAAATATGAGGTCGGCTTTAAAGAATTTTTCTTCACCCGCAGTTAACTTTACAGCGATGGTTTTAACGTCGATAAAAGCAGCTTCACCGAAAATAAGATCCAGGTTTTTTGTTTCCTGCAATGACTTTTGATTTCCTTTCCTTGCATTTTCCACAATAGTATCCTTACGCTTTTTTATTTCTTTCATATCTACGCGGTAACTTTTTACAGGAACACCAAGGTCAGTGCTTTTCATCGCCGTATAGGCAGCCTTTGCGGAGGCCACCCAGGTTTTCGTAGGCGTACATCCGTCATTTATACATGTGCCACCAATCCACCTTTTCTCAATAAAAACTACCTTTTTTCCTGCATTAGCCAGTTTTTTAGCTAATGGACCACCTGCTTGTCCGGAGCCGATAATAATGGCATCATACTGTGTGATTTTCATGCATTGATTTTTTTGTACGTAATTCAATAATGGGGATTTCGCATCAAGCTGAAGCAAAACCAATTAATATATTATCATGGAGGAGCCTTCAACCCTAATGGGCCATCATTAAATTTCTGTTTGCAAATACCCTACTCTCTAACAAGATAGCTGTAAAATGGTTTTTAAATATTGGTTGGTTAAGGTGACTAATAAACACGGAGTTTAGTTATTTCCATAAGCCTTTCAGCTTACGGATAAGGACGATTTGTCCCGTATGGTAGGCCGTATGATCAATAATTAATAATGCCTCAAGAAATAAACTTTGCCCTGTGCCGTAATCGAATGGTTCTAGTAATTGTGCTTCGTGTTCAGTTACAAGGGCCGAAAAATCTTCTTGATCCTTTTTTATTTGGGCAACGGTGCTTACCCACATTTCTTCGCTCAGAGGCTTTTTGTTCTCAGGCCAATATCCTGCGGGCCATGTTGGCGACTGATACCTGCCATTTTTTGAAAACTCAAGTATATCGTATTGTGTAATGCGAATATGTTCCGCCAGTTCCCATATGGTATACGGAAATTCGTCTGCCCAAGATCCAGCCTGTTGCCATGTGAGGTCGTCTAGTGCTTCAAACACACTTACGTGAGCACCGCTTTGATTAAAGCGATTTAACAGTTGATCAAGTAGGGGGCGCATATATCCTACATTTTCTTTCGCGTTTTCCATATTATATTAATTTCATCATCCTTATCTTAACAGTAAGGGGTCTGAAATTGTTCTTATACCATAGCACTCATTTGTCTGACTGGTGGTTTTGGCATTATCCTTGTTTCACATAAAGACTAAGTTATGAGATACTTTTTTTATTATCTAGTGCTTTCCCTCTGGAAAGGTCAAATGCTCGTAACTGCTTGGATAAATTATGAAATATACTAAAATGAAAAAATTTCTTTATAATTCTTCAGCTGATCTAGACAAGTTTCACTTAAAGTTAATCGTTAGCTTAATACTTTCGACAGGTTCTTTTTTCTTATTTCACCGAATTTTTTCAAAGTTTAGTATCAACTATGCTGTTGTACTAATCATTTGTATTGTTTTAGGAACCTGTGTTTATTTATTCATGCTAAAATACTTGTGGAAGGTGAAATCTTAAGTGGCAACAACGGAGTAATACAATAATATTCAGTTTTTAGGACATAGAAAATATCTTGCCAAAACGATTATCTCTTTAAATCAATTCCAATAGTTTCTGCAAGCCCCTGCTTCACAAATTCATTGATAATTTGTATACCTGTCTTACTGT
>DATMSZ010000487.1:0-7263 GCA_035565175.1 Pseudosphingobacterium sp. | reverse complement strand
CGGTATGATATCTTCCGTTTTTTTCTGAGAAATCATGTGGCTAAAGCCAGTTTCTTGGTTAAAGTCTAGACTTGGCGTAATATTATATTTTCCGAGAGAACGCTTAACCGCCGAACGGATAATCGCATAGATTGATTTCTCATCTTGATATTTGATTTCTGTTTTCGTTGGATGTACATTGATATCAATTTGAGCTGGGTCAATTTCAATAAATAAAACATATAAAGGAAAACTTTCTGCGGGTAAAATCTCTTCATAAGCATTTAGCACTGCATGGTTAAGATAAGGGTCCTTTATAAAGCGGTTATTTACAAAAAAATATTGCTCTCCTCTTGTTTTTTTTGCATATTCTGGTTTACCAATAAAACCGTGTAAGTTAATGATCGTGGTCGATTCTTCTACGGGTACCAAGCGTTGATTATAATTGTTACCAAAAATATGAATAATCCGTTGTTTTAACCCTTCGGCCGGTAGGTGGAATATTTCATTTCCGTCACTATGTAAGCTAAAGAAGATTTTAGGATGCGCCAATGCTACTCGTTGGAATTCTTCTATAATATGTCGCATCTCTACAGGATTGCTCTTCAAGAAATTGCGGCGAGCGGGTGTGTTAAAAAAAAGGTTTTTAATAGAAATACTTGTTCCAGGAGCGGTAGCTACCGGTTCCTGACTGGTTATTTGTGTACCTTCTATAACGATGCAAGTACCGAGCTCATCTTCATGCTTCCTCGTTTTTAATTCTACATGGGCAATTGCAGCAATGGAGGCCATTGCTTCGCCACGAAAACCCATCGTACGTATAGCAAAAAGATCTTCGGCCTTTCGTATTTTTGAGGTAGCATGACGCTCAAAGCAGAGGCGAGCATCTGTAACACTCATGCCACAACCGTTGTCAATTACTTGGATTAATGTTTTTCCTGCGTCTCTTGTTATTAATTGAATTTTATCAGCACCAGCATCAATAGCGTTTTCTATCAACTCTTTAACAGCAGATGCAGGACGTTGTACTACCTCACCAGCCGCTATTTGATTAGCTACTGCATCGGGCAGCAATTGAATGATATCAGACATACCCTGCGAATTTACGAATTTGATATGACACTATCTTTATTTAGCTGTGCAAGCTTCTTGTCAAATCTGTCTATTTCTTCTTCTGTTGTATCAAATGAACACATTAATCTTACTTCTTGGCTTACTTCCTCCCAGAGATAAAAAGAGGCAATTTCTTGGAGTGGTTTTATCCATTCTGTTGGAAGTCGCGCAAAAATAGCATTGGCTTCAACAGGCTTTGTTAATTCGATAGCTTTATATTTGTTAAGCACCTGCTTCAATTGTGTCGTTTTTTCCAATGATAAGGTGCTGTATGTTTTCCAATGGCGCAGTAGTGCTAAAAACTGTGCGGCTATAAAGCGATTTTTTGAAGCTAATTGCATGCTTCTTTTGTGAAGGAAGGCGCTATGTTCCATGCATTTTTGATTAAAAATGAGTACGGCTTCCCCATAAAGCATACCAGCCTTTGTTCCGCCGATGGATATAACATCCACACCACTGGCCGCAATTATGTCCTTCAGGTCGCATCCAAGAGCTGCTGCCGCTGTGAAAATTCTTGCACCATCAATATGCAGCAATAGGCCATGTTTGGTAGTAATGGCCCTGATTTGCCTTAGCTCTTCCAGTGTGTAAAGCGTGCCGTATTCTGTTGGTTGAGCGATACTTAAAGTAGTTGCTTGTGGATGATGTAAATCGCCCTGTCTTTTGATGGATTTAGCGATGGTGTCTGTGGTGAGCTTTCCGTTGTTATCTACGGGAAGGGGGATTAATCTACACCCCAGAAAAGCTTCTGGTGCCGTAGATTCATCTACATATATATGGGCGGTTTCGGCACAAAGTATTGCACTATAAGGACGTATTGTACAACTTAAACCAAAAAGATTAGCTCCCGTTCCATTAAAAACCAAGTGCATTTTAAATGGTACCTGTAATAGGGAGGAAAAGGTATCTTCTAATAATTTTGTGGTGTTGTCATTCCCGTAAGCAGGCTTGTGAGATTGGTTCTCGGCTACTATGGCTTCCATTACCTCAGGAATAGCTCCTGCGTAGTTGTCGCTAGCAAATGATTTCATGAACATCAATTAATTTGCTCAAAGGTAATCCAAAAGCGACTTAACACAAAGACCGCCGAAATATTATATCGGCGGTCTTTGTAAATTAACAATTAAAAAATCTTGGTCTTTAAGCTGGCTTCATTGCATGACACATCACTGCGTTAGAATATACTATTAGCTGTTTAAAAAAGCGACTTAAAGTATTAACCTTTAACACTAGTAAATTTACGGAAATTATTTTTTTAAAGTAAATTAGTTTTCAACAAATAAGAAGGTTTTCAACATGTTTTTGTGGAAAACATTGAGCGTGTGACAGTTGGGGATTTGAAGGATTGAAAAAGGTATTTTAATAGAAAAAGCAAATAGTTAATACTACTTGCTTTTTCTTGATTGAAGTTTTATTTGTCAATAGAACCTAACACTCTTTTCATAAAAGTATTAAGTGCTTCTTTTTTCTCCAGGCCTTCTTCTCGAACTAGTTTATTAACTTCGATAGCGCCATACATATTGGAGATTAACTCACCTATTACATCTAACTCTTCATCTTTTAAGGAAGAGACTTCTGTTAAAGATTCTAATGTTTCTATTGCCTCTAAAACGTAGTCTTCGTCGTTTTCCTCGATAAAGGTTGTTAAATGCTTAATTATTGGTAACTTCATCTACTAATTGTGTTAAGGCATCCAGTTTGTTCGTTTGTATTTGGTTGATGAGTTTACCTCCTCTGAACGCTGCAAATGTTGGCAAATTGTTAACATTTGCCAGTTTTCTAGATTCAGGAAGTTTTTCTGCATCAACTATAACAAAGGGAATATTTTCATTATCTGAAGCCAGTTTTTTAAATTTTGGTTTCATAATTTTACAGTTACCGCACCATGATGCTGCGTACTGTACAAATACAACATCATTTTCATTTACAATAGCTGCTAAATTATCTTGTTCTAATTCTTGTAGCATAATAAAATTAATTTGCGGACAAGTAGCTTGCTACTCCTTCACGGTTAGCATTCATAGCCTGCTTACCTTCTTCCCAGTTGGCAGGGCATACTTCTCCAAATTTTTGAACATGTGAATAAGCATCAATTAGGCGGATGTATTCTTTTACATTTCTTCCTAAAGGCATATCATTTACACTTTCGTGGAATACTTTTCCGTCTTCGTCTACAAGGTAAGTAGCCCGAAAAGTAACATTAGAGCCTTCTATAATTAAAGAATCCAATTCTTCATCGTAAGCAGCTTTTTGAATATCTAGAATACCTAAAACATTGGCAAGATTACGTGTAGTGTCTGCTAAGATTGGGTAAGTTACTCCTTCTATTCCACCATTATCTTTTGAAGTGTTTAACCAAGCAAAATGCACTTCGTTAGTATCGCAAGAAGCGCCAATAACAATGGTATTTCTTTTTTCAAATTCAGGCAATGCTTCTTGGAAGGCATGCAGTTCTGTAGGACAAACGAAAGTAAAATCTTTTGGATACCAAAATAGTAACACTTTTTTACCTTTCTTCGTAGCTTCTTCTAATACGTTAATTCTTAAATCATCTCCCATGTGGTCCATGGCGTCAATTGTAAGATTTGGAAATTTTTTACCTACTAAGCTCATATTAAATATTTTTTCGTTTTTGATGTTACAAAGATAATGCTTTCTAATAGGTTAAAGTATCTTATTTTCTTATGAGGTTATAAATAAAAACTATATTTACCAGCCTGTGATATTGTTAATGAAAATACGGAGAGGGTCTTTTAGTAGACCTTTCCTGTTTCTGTAAGCTGTTTTAGTATGCTCTTCTACTGTTTATACTACTAGCAGCAGTAAGGGTTTTTTTGAATGCTAAGTGGATAACAACAAATACAAAGTCCTACATTTTAAGGTATAATCGAATATCTATGCAATATAAATCCATATTTTCTATTTAAAATACGGACTCACTATGGACTCATTCAAAAATTGATCATAATAGTGTCTTGTCTTTTTGGCCAGATTAAGATGTCTTTGCATGAGGGCAAGCAATGTTAAAATATAAAAAGATCGTCATATGAAAAAGTAACCTTCCTAAAATAGGCACCTTAAATATTACTCTTTAATATTATTCTTTGGACATCAGGAATTCTTTTTGTCAATTGCATATAAGAGGAAATTTGTCTAAGTTTGCGTTCCAAATTTGGCCCTGTAGTTCAACGGATAGAATAGAAGTTTCCTAAACTTTAGATATGGGTTCGATTCCCGTCGGGGCTACGATCCCTCTCTGTGATAAACAGAGAGGGATTTTTTGTTTTTCGCAAAAAATCCATAATTATATTAAATTGCTTTAAATGCCGATTTTGGTTCGATGTTATGATTGCCAGCTGATCCATTATTCTCGAAATAATCTCCGACCTTAGCTTATAGAAAAGATGCAGATCTTATCTCTTTATTTCGGCAATCGTTCGCCTGTCTCACCGTTATAATCGAGCGACTTATCGCCTCCTTCAAACACGATGTGTATATCAATATAGTTCTGTTTATAGTCCGGTGGAATACGATGGTCACGCGTTCCCCAACGTATTCCTTTACGAACGCCAATGTACATGATATCCTCAAGCTTGTGGTCTGTTGCAGCATCGTCTAACGCTTTTTTTAGCAGGTCATATCGGACGGACGCTGATGTGAACAGACGATTCTCACGATCAATCGTCCATGATATGAAATTCCGTTCAACCGAGTTCCCACGGATGGTTACACTCTGGAGGTAACCCGCGTTATCCGCTTGCTCTACTGTCACCTGGGTAAAGGCGTTGTAAAAAAGCAATGATTCAATGCGCTGGTCATCTATATATTCGATGGCCTTATCATAGGCTTTTTTGAACTCTTCGGGATTAAAATTACCTTTATCTTGAAAAATAAGTCTCTGCGGAAAATGCTTTATTTTCAACAGGAGCCATTCTACATTACCGGAAATGATGTATGGCGAAAGAAAGCCAATGCTAAATATTGCGCTAATCAATATAAAGCTTACCGATCGCGTAAGCACGTTTGGATTACGTCCAATCAATAACCAAAGCCCTGTTTTTCGGCGTTCGGGATAGACCTTATTCGCCTTAAAGGTTTTAAAGTCCGCCCGTATTGTTCCGGCTGGAAACTTGGGCGATACGATACCATATCCGGGGTCGCGTGTATCTTCGTAAAACGTGATGGGGTCACCCTCATGCAGCTGATTGATATCTTCCGCCGTCATGAATTGGCGTACGGTTGTCTGATAGGGTGCTTCAAACCTCGAAAATACTGTTACTTCGATGATTATCAAATCGCGCGTCTCCATCATTCGAACACCATCAAAATGAATCGCATCCAAACGTGCCGGCGTAGCCCTGCTGCCATATTCGTCGTGTGCTAAGATAAGCGACCGTTTGCGGTCGGCATATAAGAAAAATAGTAACGCGAAAAACCAGCCCAGGGCGATCGAACCAAAAATAAAAACAACGATGAACCAGATTGGCATAAAACCCTGCATCAACGCTGCAAGTGAACCGAGGATGACACCTGAAAAGAACCATACAAGCACTTTGTAGAAAAATATGCCGAGCCACTCCAGCCAATACGGTGTGGAAGATGGAAGTTTAGTCGGAAAATCAGATGGTGGTTTGTATGGTGTTAATGGTTTTTTTAAACGTGGTTCGAGGTGTTTTCTAAAAAGGAATAGTAAAACAGCCAGCACAGGCAATGTTAGTGCAGCATATTCAAAAAAGACAGAAAGAGAACCTAATCCAAAATTTCTGTTCGGTTCAACTTTAGCGAAACAGTAAAATTCCCATATCGATAAGACGCTTAAGAATACACAGAGACCATAGGCCCCTAAGCTTTTTTTCTCCTTTCGTACGATGTAAATCAGCGATACATAAATAACCATCGAAACGATGCTCAGTAGTAGGGTTGTTTTCGTTAATTCTGTCATACTTCTAATATGAATGCCGATGTTTCTACCTTACAAGGGACGATCAGGCTGTGTTAATTTAACTTCATACTCATCATTTATTTTGCTTGGATAAAGATATGTGTTTAGTGTACGTTAGGTAAGCAACGACTTTGGTTTTATTTGAACCCCTGGGGATAAGTTTGTTGGTCTTTTTATTTGAAAGAACAACTCTCTTCATGATCGTTAACCATTCCAACAGCTTGCATATAAGCATAGCAAATGGTACTTCCGAAAAACTTCATGCCCCTTTTCTTTAAATCTTTCGCTATCGCATCCGATTGTGGCGAAGTAGTCATGAAGTTTTTGTATGCTATCACGTAGTTACTTATGGGTTCATTGTTAGGCATAAAAGAATACAGATAATTAAAAAAGGATCCATATTCACCTTGAATCTTTTTGAAAATCTGTGCATTTGTGATGGCAGCTTTCACTTTTGCCCGGTTACGGATAATGCCTGAATCTAGCATGATTCTGTTAATATCCTCTTCTCTAAAGTTAGCGACCTCCTCTACATTGAAATCTGCAAAGTTCTGTTTATATCCTTCTCTTTTTCTCAGTATAGTAATCCAGCTTAATCCAGCTTGGGCTGATTCCAATATTAAAAATTCGAATAATGTTTTATCATCTGTTACTTTTTTCCCCCATTCTTTATCATGGTAAGCCATATAAAGAGGGTCATTTCCGCACCACCCGCAGCGTGTCATATAAGTTCTTCTGTTAAAGGATCCCAAAAAACAGATTTAAAATTAACTACCCGATCATTGTTTATTTCTATCCCCTCATTTTCGAGTAATTGTTGCATAAGATCGGGATGACCGAAGGCTGCTTTCGCACTTAATTGTCCTTTGCTATTCAACACTCTATGAGCTGGGACGGGCGGATTGGCTTTTCCCGCATTTCCCATAGCATAGCCAACTATTCTGGCCGACCCATCTCTGCCCAATGCTCGGGCAATGGCGCCGTAAGAAGTGACCCTTCCCTCAGGGATCTGTCTTACAAGGGCATAAACACTTTCATAGAAATTTAAATCCTCCATGTTGTTCTATTGCTTGGCTAAAATAGTAAAATCTCTCCAAAAAGTGCATATTTGCGTATGTTGAAAGGAACATTATATCTCTTACCGGTACCTTTGGCGGAAGATGCTGCCGAGGCGTCTTATACCCCATTTCTTAAAGAAGTAATAAATGAAATAAAAGAATATATAGTAG
>DATMSZ010000486.1:0-10154 GCA_035565175.1 Pseudosphingobacterium sp. | reverse complement strand
CTTTTGAAACTAAAGCAGCTGCTTCTTTTAATTGAATAGCAGAAAATACCTTTAGACCGGATTCGTCAATAAGTTTTTTAGCTTCTTCAGCATTAGTTCCTTGTAAACGAACGATAATCGGTACTGGAATATTTCCAATCTCATTGTAAGCATCTATAACTCCTTGAGCTACACGATCACAACGAACAATACCTCCAAAAATGTTGATAAGAATTGCTTTAACATTTGGATCTTTTAAAATAATATTAAAGCCTGCTTTTACTGTTTCAGCATTTGCTGTACCACCAACATCTAAAAAGTTGGCAGGTTCACCACCAGCGATTTTGATAATATCCATGGTAGCCATTGCTAAACCAGCACCGTTTACCATACACCCAACATTTCCATCCAGTTTAACATAATTTAAATTTGAACGACCAGCTTCTACCTCAGTAGGATCTTCCTCGGCCAAATCACGTAATTCTGCATAGTCCGGATGACGGTATAGTGCATTTTCGTCAAGATTTACTTTCGCATCAACCGCTAGTATTTTATCATCAGATGTTTTAAGCACCGGATTAATTTCAAACTGGGAAGAATCTGTTGCATCATAGGCTTTGTATAAAGCAGCAACAAATTTAGTCATATCTTTAAAAGCGGCACCGCTTAGCCCTAAATTGAAAGCAATTTTACGTGCCTGGAAGCCTTGTAAACCAATTGCAGGATCTACTTCTTCTTTTTGAATAAGATGAGGTGTTTTTTCCGCAACTTCTTCGATATCCATACCACCTTCTGTAGAATACATGATGATGTTACGACCACGTGCTCTATCTAATAAAACACTCATGTAAAACTCTTTAGTCTCACTAGCGCCAGGGTAGTAAACGTCTTGTGCGATAAGCACTTTATTTACTTTCTTACCGGCAGGGCCAGTCTGAGGAGTTACCAATTGCATGCCGATGATTTCTTTTGTCTTTTCTCTAACTTCATCGATGTTTTTGGCAAGTTTAACACCGCCGCCTTTTCCGCGGCCTCCTGCATGGATTTGCGCTTTTACGACAACCCAGTCAGAATTGAAATCTTGTTTTAACTTTTTCGCAGCTTCTACCGCCTGTTCAGGATTATCAGCAACGATGCCTTCCTGAATGCGCACGCCGAAACTCTTTAATATAGCTTTACCTTGATATTCGTGAATGTTCATTATTTAAGAATTTTGCGGTAAAAATAGCATTTTATATTGTATATCACAATGATAATAATGGCTAAAATGAAAGAATTCGCGTAATTATTGATAAAATTCATTTTCAAGAAAATGGAACCTCTATATACCGCTTCTTAATCCGAATTTCCGTTTTTTCTCTTAGAAAATTTTTAAAGCCTTCTAATGTCTTAATAGCCTTTATTGAAGCTACACCTTCGTACGTGCTTCGAATTTTATTAAGTAATAAGGTGTCATTTAGAAAAAGGTCTTCATGGTTTAAAACTCCTTTTGCTAAACCTCTCTTTATAATTTTAGCTAATTGTATATTAGCATAAACATATTCAGGGTGGTTGTAAATCTCTTGGTTTACCTTTTTTGATAGCTGATTGATCCAAATGGCCTGGCTTTCTTCTTCCAGAATAACCTTATTGTTTTTAACGGACAGACACCTAATAAATTGAATGGCATCCTCCCTGTTTATCAGACCATATTGTAAAGCGTCTCGTAGTGTATAATCTATGCGGTCGGCGCATAAGTTAGGCGAGGGTTGTTCTAAAATCTCAAAATTTCCTTCAATTATGTCTTGAATGCGGTAACCATAACGATGTAGTACATTTGGTATATCCGATTTTAGTAATATCTCTGCATATACTTTTTCATGATAGCTTTCGGTTAGATCTTCCATAACATAGTCTCCAACGTGCGAAAAAGCAGTATGGGCTATATCATGGAGCAAGCCTGCAATTTGTTCTATTTCACTGCCTCCAAGCTTTTTTATTAAAAGCATTACGCCAATTGAATGATCTAGACGAGTATGGGAAGCACGAGGATTAATAAGAAAGATGCCACCACTTTGATGTATGCCCTGAAGTCGCTGAATAGCCTCTGTTTTTAAAAGACTATCTACAATCATGGGCATTTCGAAATTTCCGTAAAGTATGTTACTAATATTTACCATAGCATAATTGAGTAATATCTGTTACTAAAAATATTACTTTTCATATGCAATTATACTAAAAATAATAGTAAATAAAGAAATAATCTGTCTATTAGTTGAATAGTTAAGTCGTTGAATAGTTAAGCTGTTAAATAGTTGAGTAGTTAAGTCGTTGAATAGTTGAGTTGTTGAATAGTTAAGTTGTTGAATAGTTAAGTGGTTAAGTCGTTAAATGGTTGGATGGTTAAGTCGTTGAGTAGTTATAAATCAAACTAATAACCAACAACTAATAACCAACATCTAATAACCAACAACTAATAACCAACAACTAATAACTAATAACCAATACCTACCGATCTACTTCTCCCAATACGATGTCTATAGAACCAAGTATAGCAATTAAATCCGCAATAAGTATATTTTTGGATAATTCAGGAAGTACGGAGAGATTGTTGAAGCTAGGCCCTCTTGCTTTAACACGCTTTGGAATATCAGAACGGCCATCTGTAATGAAATAAAATCCAAGTTCACCTTTTGGATTTTCGGCCCTTACATAGTAATCTTGAGCTTTTGGAGAAACTTTTTTCGGAACAAATCCCCTTGGGTCAAAGTCGGGTGTTCGCTTTAATTGTTTTTGTAATCTCTCCAAGCACTGTTCAATAATTTTAACGGACTCTACTATTTCATCCACTCTCACTTTATAGCGGTCCCAGCAATCACCCTTCGAGCCCATTTCTCCTTTTCCAATTGGAATATCAAATTCAATTTCGGGGTATGCTGAATATTCATCAACGCGTCGTAAATCCCATTTTAAGCCAGACGCACGCAACATTGGGCCCGAACAGCCATAATTGATGGCTACTTCTAAAGGTAATACACCAATGTTTGCTGTCCTTGAAATGAAAATTTGATTGTTCGTTAATAACTCATCCAATTCAACTAATTTGGGTTTAAAGTAGTCGATGAATTCTTTACACCGCTGTTCGAAACCTACGGGTAAGTCGTAAAACAAACCCCCAACCCAAATATAGTTATAGAGCATACGTGAACCAGAGGCCCATTCTAACATGTTCATAATGTGTTCTCTATCTCTAAAACACCACATAAAGGGTGTGAAGGCCCCGATATCAATACCATAGGTACCAATCGCAATGAGATGAGAAGCAATTCTATTTAGTTCACAAACTAATACACGAATATATTCGATCCTTTTAGGAATCTGTTTATCTATACCAAGCATGCGTTCCACACCCATAACGAAGGCGTGACTATTATTCATAGAGGCAAGGTAATCCATTCTATCCGTAAAGGGAATGGTCTTTCCATAGTTCATGGATTCGGCATGCTTTTCGAAACAACGATGTAAATATCCCATATGCGGAACAACCTCTTTCACTACCTCTCCGTCAGAAATAATTTCCAACCTTAACACGCCATGGGTAGAGGGGTGTTGTGGACCTATGTTAATGACCATTTCTTCCGGACCTAAATTGGCCATTTTATCTTGATAGGCCTTTAATGCCGCCTGTGTATCCGCTATACTCACTTTGTTGTCTATATTGTTTTGTTATTCTTTACTTAATTAATTGGTATACCATGATAAGATTCCGCGTCTTTATAGTCCTTTCGTAAAGGATATCCCTGCCAATCGTCAGGCAAAAGAATACGTCTAAGGTCAGGATGCTTATCAAAAAAGATTCCCATTAAATCGAATGTTTCCCGTTCATGCCATTCGGCCGTTCGCCAAATGCTGCTTACACTCTCTACTATTGGAAGTTGAGGCTCTTCTCGTATATTAGCTAATTTTACCTTTAGCGTTAACTGGGTTTTATACGGAATGGAAGCTAAGTGATAAACAACACCGAAGCCTTCATCACCATAATCTACACCAGAAATGCAAGATAGAAAGTCAAACCAAGTCTCTTTATTTTCTTTTAACTCGGCGCAGACAGCTACGATGTAATCTTTGTGTATAATTAATGCTGGTTGTAAGCCTTGTAATTCTTCATCTGCAATACATTCTTGTCCGAATTTAGACGAAAGGATGTTTTTAATATTTGTTAATTCCATCATTTATGGCGCTAGCCTTTCTATTTTCCATTTGTCCCCAACCTTGGTATAAAGTATTCTATCGTGTAAACGACTGGTACGGCCCTGCCAAAATTCAATTAAAGTTGGTATCACTTTATACCCGCCCCAATGTGGCGGTTTTGGTATGGTTTGATCTTTGTATTTCTCAACGACTGACTGCAAATTTGCTTCTAATACTTTTCTATCGGTAATTACTTGACTTTGCGGGGAAGCCCACGCGCCAAATTGGCTACCTATAGGTCGACTTTGAAAGTAATTTTCAGCTGTTTCTGTATTTACTTTTTCAACGAAACCATTAATTCTTACTTGCCTTTGTAAAGCAGGCCAAAAAAAGACCAGCGCGGCTTTTGGATTAGCCGCTAGCTCATGCCCCTTATTGCTTTCGTAGTTTGTGTAAAAAATAAAGCCATTATCCTCTAAATCTTTAAGAAGAACAATACGTGCATTAGGCATCCCATTAGGATCTACTGTAGCTAAGGTCATTGCATTAACCTCCTCTAGGTTGGCTTGTACTGCTTGTTCAAACCAAGTTGAAAATTGTATCAGCGGATTCTTGTCAACTTGTTTTTCATCTAGTTCTAATAGACGATAATCAGTTCTTATATCTTCGATATTAATATTCTTTTGCATTCATTGTGTTATTAAGATGTTTTTTATCTCGTTGTACAAACTTAAAAAAACATACTAATTATCATAGCTTAAAATATGTAAATTCATGGTAAATTAAGTTTGAAATCCATTGTATGAAAAAATTATGCAAACGCCATTTCATGCACTTAAAATTTCGGCCTTATATTTGCAGTAAATGATTGTACAATAATGATATTTGTAGCCTATGCTTAGTAACATAACCCCACAACAAGGCAGCTTATTGCTGTCCGAACCATTTATGCTAGATCCTAACTTCCAACGTTCGGTTATTTTGTTGTGCGAACATGGTGAAGAAGAATCATTAGGTCTAGTTTTGAATCAGCCTAGCTCCCTTTTACTGAAGGATGTTATGCTTGATATGCCGGATGCAGAGTATCAATTATTTGTTGGAGGACCAGTAGGGCAGGATAGTGTACAATTTATCCACAAATGTTACGACCGTTTAAACAGCGGAATAGAAATAAGAGAGGGACTTTATTGGGGGGGGAATTTTGAAGCGTTAAAACTTTTAATTAATGATCGATCCATCCGGATGGACGAAATAAAATTTTTTATTGGCTATTCGGGTTGGGGAGAGGGGCAGCTAGCAAAGGAATTAAAGGAAAATACATGGATGATCGGTAATAGTTACAACCCCGACATTGTATTTGTAAACGATGAAGAAAATCTATGGAAACAGGCCGTCATCAGTTTGGGGCCAAGGTACGCGCATGTAGCAGGATTTCCACAGAATCCTATGTGGAACTAACTAATCTGGTTATTAGTTCTCAGTTAATGATTATTCCTAAGAAAAATTAGTTAACACGTAATTTTTCGTATTTCGCTTAGTCTTAATAATTAACAACTAATAACCAACAACCAATAACCAACAACGATATACTAATTCTCCCTCTTCAGTCCGTATTTTTCAATCTTACTGTAAAGATGGCTTCGCTGAATCTCAATGTCATCGGCAGTTTTAGAAACATTCCATGCGTTATTTTCGAGCTTATATTTTATATATTCTCGTTCAGCGTAATCTTTATATTCCTGAAAAGATGCGAATTGATCAAAATGGTTAAAACCAGTAATGAGGGAAGTTGAAGATTCTGCTTTTCCAGTAGATTCAGTAGACGGAGAAGGTTCCATGGTTGGGCCACCAGGGTTAGCGTAAGCGTATACATCTTTATCAGTTATTGCCTTATCACTCAATATGATGAGTCTTTCTACCATATTGCGTAATTCACGGATATTGCCCGTCCAAGGAAGAGATTTCAATGCATCAATAGCACCGTTGGATATTTTTTTAATTGGCATGCCATAATCACTACAGATCTCTTCACAAAATTGCTCAGCAATGATGGGGATATCACTTCGTCTTTCGGATAAAGGTGGCACATGAATTAGAATTACGCTTAAACGGTGATACAAGTCCATTCTAAAATTTCCCGCTTCTATTTCTTTTTGCAAATCTTTATTTGTAGCAGCAATAACACGTACGTTTACTTCTATTTCTTTGTCGCCACCAACTCGGGTGATTTTGCTTTCCTGTAAAGCGCGTAAAACTTTAGCTTGAGCCGATAAGCTCATATCTCCAATCTCGTCTAAAAAGAGCGTGCCTTTATCAGCCTGTTCAAATTTACCAATGCGTTGCTTTACAGCAGAAGTAAAAGATCCTTTTTCATGTCCAAATAGTTCACTTTCAATTAGTTCAGACGGTATAGCAGCACAGTTGACCTCAATCAGGGGAGCATTAGCCCGATTGGATTTTTCGTGTAGCCATCTGGCTACTAACTCCTTGCCGCTTCCATTTGCGCCGGTAATAAGTACCCTGGCTTCTGTGGGTGCTACACGTTCGATGGTTTCTTTTATCTTTGAAATGGCTTCCGATTCGCCTAATATTTCTCTGGTTTTACTAACCCTTCGTTTAAGAACCTTCGTTTCTGTAACTAAATTTCCGCGTTCAAGTGCATTGCGCACAGTAATAAGTAATCTATTTAGGTCAGGTGGTTTAGAGATGAAGTCGTATGCTCCCTTTTTACTTGCTTCTACAGCTGTTTCAACTGTACCATGGCCTGATATCATAATAAAAGGTAGATCAGGTTTTATCATCTGAGCTTCTGATAATACTTCCATACCATCCATTCTGCCCATTTTTATATCACATAGCACTAAGTCAATCGTGTCCTTTTTGAGAATTTCCAGTCCGTCAATTCCATTATCAACGTCTACTACATGATAATCTTCATATTCTAATATCTCCCGCAACGTACTTCTTATCGCACGTTCATCATCAATAATTAATATTTTAGTCATAGTTGTTTATTGCGTAATATTCGCAATTATCTGCTGATTAAATAAAAAAGTAAGCCTATAAGCCGGGTTCTGTTTCCCGAGATTTCGAGATATCTATCATTTATCTAGCCCTACAATCACTCGTAGGGTCAAACGACCTACCCATTCTGAATCCGCTAAAAGCGAAGGGAGCGAGCAACTCCATTTCAGAACCTATTTGGCCTTTCAATTCCCGGGGTTTACCGCAATGTATGTTGCCATACAAGGCCGTGAGCTCTTACCTCACGTTTTCACCCTTACTCCGATAAATCGGGGCGGTTTGTTTTCTGTGGCACTTTCCGTTCCCGACGAATCGGGACCTTCCCGTTAGGAAGCGAGATGCTCTATATTGCCCGGACTTTCCTCCTCATCTATAGGATGCGGCGATAGATCAGCTTACTTTTCTTGCAAACCTACTATAAAAATATCAAAATTGGAAATAGGCTTGTTCGTTATTAGTTGTTGGTTATTAGTTGTTGGTTATTAGTAGCAAGACATAAGTATCAGGTAGCAAGATATTGTTTGAACATTACTTGTTGTTGTTTATTTGGCCTAAATTATTGATCACTGTATAAAATTCGACTATCTAACCACTTATCTACCTATTTAACTACTCAACTATTTCACAATTCTTTAAGCTGGCACTTATCTCTTCTGTACTTATCAGCCCCAATTTGTTTCCAAATGAATTTCCGATATAGGTTAATATGTAGGCAATTTCCTGATTTGTCAAATGGTTATTTGCAGGCATCTTCGTATCAAACTTCCGATTATCTACTTCTAGTGGTTTTGTTATTCCATATTTCACAAAACAAGCTAATTGATTTTGATGTTCACGAAGAAAAGAGGTATCGGTTAGGGGAGGGTAAAGATTACTTAGCCCTTCGCCGTTCTGACCATGACAATTTTCGCAGTTACTTGCATATAGTGACTTTCCATTCGTAAAGAATTGTGCTTTCTTTATTTCTTCCTCCCCTTGGCATGCATTGCCAATGATCAAAACTATTACACAGATAAACAAAATGAGAATAAGCGAATTTCTCATATTAATGATATTCTTTTAATAATATATCCATGTCACTCATCAATTGAGAAACTTGCTCGTCATTTGTTCCATCGTATGCTCCTCGAATTCTTTTCTCTTTATCAATAAGAATGAGCCACCCCTGATGCTCAAAACCACCAGGGGCGCTGCTGTTTTCTTTGGCATAAACCATATATTTATCTGCTATACCATAAATTGATTCTTGTGAGCCATGTACAAATTGCCACTGATCGCCTTCTACACCAAGTTTTGTGGCATATTTTTTTAATACCCAAGGAGTATCATACTTGGTGTCTATACTGTGTGAAAGTATTTTTACTTCCTTATTACCTTTGTATTTATCCAGTACTTTCAATAGATTCTTACTCATGATGGGGCATATGCTAGGACATGATGTGAAGAAAAAATCAGCTACGTAAATACTGTTATCGAAAGTTTTGTTGGTGATGATACTACTGTCTTGATTAATAAAAGAAAAGGGTGGTATAGTTTGATAAACGGTATCACTTACCATTTTACCACCTATTTCCTTTGATATAGGTTCTCTTTCTCCTAATATGGGGAGTTTTTTGTTGCCTTGGCTGCATGCTATTAAAAATAGAAGTGCAAGAAACAATGAGGGATATCTTTTCATCAATAGATTGTTTTGTTTTTATTGAGTGCTCTATTTATTATATTTTTCTAAAATCTGTTTACGTTGCTGTTCAGCTGCTGCAAATTTATCTTTTAATGTTTTTACTTTTTTAAGCTCACTTTCAAGATACGTTTTAACCTCATCTGCATTTTTATTTTCAGGTGCAGGTTCAAAATTGTGCATCCAATCTGTCATGGCTTCACTTGCATCACTTAACGTAAGTTGCAATTTACTTAGCTCTTCCTTCTCTTTCAAAGTGTCAAGATCAGGTAGTATCTTATGCAAACTATCCATTTTGATGAGTAGGCTTTTAGCCTTTATATTATCGCGGACAAAAGTACCCATCATAGGCATTACCGAGTCATGTACCGCAATAATTTCTGTTTGAAGTCGATGGTTTTCATTTACGCCATTATTACAGGCAACGGCGAATCCACCCAATAAAAGGATGCTTAAAGATTTTTTAATCATGTTGTTCTCAGTTTTCTTGTTACACAATGGCGGGCAAGTAAAATTCGGCCTCTCTTGTTGTATCAACTTTAATAATTCCTGCTAAAATCATATTTACTAATAGGCGTTGCGTTTTTCTTCTGGATAATTGAAGGTGCTTACAAATATCTATTAATAATACTTTTTCGTGATCATTTAAATAGCTTAACAACTGTTTTTCTTTTTCAGTATAGGCTATTAAGACGCCTTCTGGTTCGGAATGTCTCTTTAAGACATCTACAACCACTTTGCCGGCAAGAATACTCTTATCCTTTACTCTGATGTAGACCCACCATTTACCGTCTTCTCCGAGAGCATAATGCGGTTTTGTATCGCTTTCCGGAATTTCGGCAATCAGCACCAGTTTATCGTCTACGAAAACTTCCTCAAATCGAATATCTATCACTGGTTTACAATACCTATTTGCTGCTTTTTCAAGAATATATCGCTCTTCGTCCTCATTTTTTACTCCCGTGATATGGCCGTCATCAGCAACGCCGATGAGTAACTTTCCCCCTTTGTTGTTTGCAAAAGCTACTAATGTTTTTGCTATTTTACTTTCATTGCTGATTTTATTCTTAAAGTCAATCCGTTCGCCTTCTCCTCTTATTATAGTTGCTCTTACATTCATCTAAAAATAATTTATTTAAAGCCTAATTATAAAGGTGGTTGAGAAAATATCAGTAAGCTACCGTAGAATGTTCATTTCGATGTTTCAGATTTCTAACATAAACTTCATTTATCACCCGTGCACATAAAATACCTTCGCTGTTTTTTATCTCCATTGGAAATTTCTTTATAAATTTTCCCAAGT
>DATMSZ010000485.1:0-2511 GCA_035565175.1 Pseudosphingobacterium sp. | reverse complement strand
CGGACGTTTTGCTATCGGCTTCTGCTAGTGCCAAAACCTCTTCATAAGTAATGGTTTCGGCTTCTTTATTTTTTGGGATTTTAATGTTTTGTTTACCAAAACGGATAAACGGACCCCAACGACCTTGCTCGATCCGAGCATCTGGATTCTCATCAAAAGTTTTGATGATTTTCTCGATATCCTTTTTCCTCTTTAGCTCAATAATTTCGATGGCTTGTTCTTCATTAACATCCATCGGATCTAAACCTTTTGGAAGAGAATAAAACTCGTTATTGTGCCTAATGTACGGTCCAAATCTACCGATAGCTACATTCATGTCTTTGTCTTCATAAATGCCTACCTTCTTAGGTAGCTTAAACAATTCGAGGGCTTCCTCCAAAGTGATCGTTTCAATCATCTGCCCAGCCCGAAGGCTAGCAAATTGTGGTTTTTCTTCATCCTCAGATGACCCTATCTGAACAAGTGGGCCAAAGCGGCCAATCCTAACGCTTATCTGTTTACCCGTTTGTGGATCCTTCCCTAATAAACGTTCGCTACTGGCTCTATCGGCATTTTCAATTGTATTTGTAACCTCTGTATGGAACGGGCCATAAAAATTATGAAGCATTGCCGTCCATTCCTTCAGTCCATTAGCTATTTCGTCAAACTCCTTTTCAACAGTGGCTGTAAAATTAAAATCCACAATGTCTTTAAAATGCTCAACAAGAAAATCATTTACTAAAATGCCTATGTCGGTGGGAAACAATTTGGACTTTTCAGCCCCCGTAATTTCTGTTTTCTTTTCGGTTAGGATATTTCCCCCATTTAATTTTAGCACGCGGTATTCACGTTGCTTGCCATCTCTATCTTCTTTTAAAACATATCCTCTATTTTGTATAGTAGAAATAGTTGGCGCATAAGTAGATGGTCGGCCAATTCCTAGCTCTTCAAGTTTTTTCACTAAACTCGCTTCGGTATATCTGGCTGGAGGCCTACTGTAACGTTCAGTCGCAACCATTTCTTTAAGTCCTAATTTTTGGCCTTTTTGAAGTGGGGGTAGCAGTGCATTATCACCAGATTCATCGATACTTATATCTTGTTCTTCATCCGTTGATTCAAAATATACTTTTAAGAAACCGTCAAATTTCATTACCTCTCCATTTGCAGTGAATTCTTCATTGCGGGTTGAAATAGAGATTTTTGCAGTGGTTTTTTCGAATTCAGCTTCACTCATCTGGGAGGCAATAGCTCGTTTCCAGATCAATTCATATAAACGGCGTTCAGAAGAATCGCCTTCTATCGTATGTTGATCAAAATAGGTGGGGCGAATAGCCTCATGTGCTTCTTGCGCACCCGCAGATTTTGTTTTATACTGTCTTTTCTTATGGTATTTCTGTCCGTATGCGGTGTTTATTTCCGTTTCAGCAGCAATCAAAGCAGTTTCGCTTAGATTTACAGAATCTGTACGCATATAAGTAATCTTTCCAGATTCATATAAGCGTTGTGCAATCGTCATGGTACGCGCTACAGAAAAGCCTAGCTTGCGACTTGCCTCCTGTTGAAGTGTGGAAGTTGTAAAAGGTGCAGCCGGATTACGTTTACTTGGTTTGGTTTCTAAACTTTTAACTTCATAGATTGCATGTATACAATCGCTTAAAAACTTCTCGGCATCGCCAATATTTGCAAAACGTTGCGATAACTCTGCTTTAAACAATTCTCTCTTTTCGCCAGTGGAAAAAATGGCCACCACTCGAAATGCTGCTTCAGGTTCAAATTTAATTATTTCACGTTCCCTATCAACTAATAATCTGACGGCTACTGATTGGACGCGGCCTGCGGACAAGGAGGGTTTTACTTTCTTCCATAGAACCGGCGATAACTCAAAACCCACAAGCCTATCAAGTACCCGTCTAGCTTGTTGAGCATTCACTAAGTTAAAATCAATTTTACGTGGCTGTTCAATGGCTTTTAAAATGGCAGGCTTAGTAATCTCATGAAAAACAATACGTTTGGTGCTTTGATCGCTTAAGTTTAAGGTTTCAAATAAATGCCAGGATATAGCTTCTCCTTCCCGGTCCTCATCAGAAGCTAACCATACTGTCTCTGCAGCTTTCGCAAGTTTTTTCAATTCGCTTACGACCGCTTTTTTATCTGCTGGCACCTCATACTTTTGTTTAAAATTGTTTGTGGTATCAATAGCGTCATCAGTCTTAACTAAATCTCGGATATGTCCGTAACTTGATTTTACTAAAAAATCCTTTCCTAAATATCCTTCTATTGTTTTTGCCTTTGCCGGTGATTCTACAATTAATAAGTTCTTTGCCATTCAGTATCTTTGATTTCTGCAAATAAAGGGATTTATTCATGTTTTAGCAAACCCCAACTCTTTTTTGATAAAAAATAAGCCGAAGCATACATCTTCGGCTACCATTTTTATTCTTCAAATGTAAGTATTGAAATGTTATGTTTTTTATTTTTAATATTAGAATTTTATTAAAATTATACTAAAAAGCCTCCACCAAGCAAATCATT
>DATMSZ010000484.1:0-12334 GCA_035565175.1 Pseudosphingobacterium sp. | reverse complement strand
ACTGGTCACTTTAAAAATGTCAAACGGCCATCAAAAGATAGCCGTCTTCTTAAATTATTCATTGTCAGAAATGACCAGTTCATAGACTATTTCTGAGCTAAATCATACTTTTAGTACTCCATCGGCACAATTGCTTCCTTTTTAGAAGTAGACATAATCATCATGGTCTGAAAAGTTTTTACGCAAGGTATTCTGCTAATCTTCTCCATAATTAGTCTCTCATAAGATTTTATATCTTTTACGTATACCTTTAACATAAAATCACATTGGCCTGTTACATGATGGCACTCCGTCACTTCAGGAATACTTTTTATAGCCTCCACAAATTCAGGTATTGAATTATGTGTATGAAAATCAAGTTGGATTTGAATAAAAGACTTAATCCCAAGCCCTAGGAGTTCTTCATCCACTAAGGCGTGGTAACTTTTAATAAATCCGGCATTTTCAAGCTTACGAACACGTTCTAAGGTAGGAGCTGGCGATAGCCCGATATTTGAAGAAAGTTGTAAATTAGTTATTCTACCGTTTTCCTGAAGTAATTTTATAATCTTCAAATCAATTTTATCTGGTTCAAAAGGCATAGCTAACAGTTTTTAAGTAAAGTTAGCAAATAACCAAATAAAATTTTACATTCCGGTATATTTAATTTCAAAAATTATGAAATACTCTACACAAGTGCTTTTGAACAATATATCTTGGAATTACACTTTAGCACTTAAAGCCATTGCGTACAGTTTCATTTGCTTAACCATTGAAACTAAACCGTTCGCTCTTGTAGGTGATAAGTGCTCTTTTAAACCAATTTCGTCAATAAAATAAAGCTCTGCATTAACAATATCTTTAGGATGTTGATTAGACAAAACCTTAATCATAAGACTTACTAAACCTTTTGTAATAATTGCATCACTATCTGCGGTAAAAACAACCTTACCATCTTGATAATCGGCATGGAGCCACACCCGTGATTGACATCCCTTAATCAATAAATCGTCTGTTTTATACGCATCATTAATCAAAGGCAATTCTTTTCCTAACTGGATAATATATTCATACTTCGACATCCAATCTTCAAAAAAAGAAAAGTCCTCAATCAATTCATTTTGTATTTCGTTAATCGTCATCTTAAAAATCACTCCTTCAAATTACAACAACATACTAGCAGCTTTTTTTATTGCCAGCGCCAATGTATCAATCTCTTCCTTCGTATTATACATCGCTATCGACGCACGCACTGTTCCCGGGATAGCAAACCGTTCCATTAATGGCTGTGTACAATGGTGTCCGGTACGCACCGCAATCCCTAATTTATCTAAGATTACGCCAACGTCATATGGATGAGCACCATCAAGTAAGAAAGAGATAACGCTAGATTTTTCTTTTGATGTACCAATAATCCGAATACCTTCCACATCACTCAAAACTTGCGTTGCATATTTCAGCAATTCAGTTTCATATAATGATATGTTATTTAATCCTACTTCATTAATATAGTCGATAGCATTAGCCAAACAGATGCCTGCTTCAATATTTGGCGTTCCTGCTTCAAATTTAAAAGGCAGCTCATTATAGGTAGTCTTTTCAAATTTCACTTCCTTAATCATGTCTCCACCACCTTGATAAGGGGGCATCTTTTCGAGCCATTTTTCTTTACCATATAAAACACCTACACCTGTTGGACCATACATTTTATGCCCCGAAAAAACAAAGAAATCAGCATCTAAGGCCTGTACATCAACAGCAATATGCTGAACAGCCTGTGCTCCATCAATTAGTACCGGAATGTCATATTCATGGGCTAATTTGATAATCTCTTTCACAGGATTTATTGTTCCTAATGTGTTAGAAACATAAGTAACAGCTACCATTTTGACACGATCGTTCAAAAGCGACCGATAGGCATTCATATCTAATTCGCCCTCATCACTAATAGGGATCACTTTGAGTGTTGCATGACGTTCTTCACACAGCATTTGCCATGGCACAATATTGCTATGATGTTCCATTGCAGAGATGATAATCTCATCGCCTGCTTTTACAAATTGTTTCCCATAGCAAGAAGAAACTAAATTTATCCCGTTAGTGGTTCCACTCGTCATGATTATTTCATGCTCATGGGCAGCGTTGATATAGTGCTTAACCTTCTTACGAGTTATTTCATAAGCATCTGTGGCAACCTGACTTAAATGATGTACACCGCGATGAACATTACTATTTTTAAGTGTATAATAATCAGTAATTGCATTTATCACAGCTAATGGTTTTTGGGTCGTTGCCCCATTATCGAGATAAACCAGTGGCTTTCCATTAACCGTAGTTTTCAAAATCGGAAAATCCGCCCTTATGCTATGAATATCGTAATGTGTCAAAACAAAATAATTAAATATAGATTTACTATTCTACTATAAGTCCCTGCTCGATCAAATGATCTACATACTCCCTTATCGGTTCACTGCTAAACTTTTCGGTTACATCAAATGCAAATGCGTGAACTAAAAGAACACGTGACTTTTCTTCACTAATACCTCGGGATCTTAAATAAAATAATGCGTCATCGTCAAATTGCCCCATTGTACAGCCGTGGCTACATTTAACGTCATCGGCAAAAATCTCCAATTGCGGTTTACTAAAAATCGTTGATTTCTCGCCAATGAGCATATTATTATTCTGTTGGAATGCATTTGTCTTTTGCGCATCTTCTCTCACGAAGATCTTGCCATTAAATACGGCAGTCGACGTGTCTTGGGTAATATTTTTATACCACTCGTAACTTTCACAATGCGGCTTCTGATGATCTACAATTGTGTGGTTATCCACAAATTGATCATCTGCCGTCAGCGTAATTCCATACAAATGGCTTTCTACCGCGCTATCACCTAGCCTCACATTGATATTATTCCTTATAAAGGACGAACCGGGGAAAGTGCAATTATAGTTATTGTACAAACTATGTTTTTCCTGATGAATTTCTGTATGATTTAAATAGCTGGATTGTACGCTTGCCGTTTGCAAATAATAATGTTGCAAGTGAGCGTTTTCTTCAAGCACAATTTCACTAACCGTATTATTTAAGCTTAATCCGGCATCATCCGTAATGAAAGATTCCAAAATTTCAACCTTCGCACTGTTTCCTATTAAGTATAGATTACGCGTCTGATTAAAAACGGCCTCGCTTGACGATGCTACATGAATAATTTGGATACTTCGCTCGACGGTAATATTCTTTTCAATTTCAATAACTAGGCCACCTTCATGAAGAGCAGTATTTAAAGCAACCAAAGGGTTGTCCGTTTTGTCAGCATATTGAGCAAAATGTCCAAGCGACCGTTTATGCTGATGTATATTTTCAATTGGGTAGATTAAAATCCCCTGTTCGTTTATGGTATCCGAAAGATCTGCCCTAAAGCGCCCGTTAACCAATATAAGTTTATAAGGATTCAACCCTTTGATAGAAGCCTTTTCTATTGAAACACTCTTACCCGGCAGGTTATCGCTCAGCAAATAATTTTTATTTACTAAGGGCTGCAAATTAGTGTATTTCCAATCTTCACTTTTTAAGGTAGGGAAACCTGTTTCTTGAAAACGAGCAAACGCGTTTCTACGTAAACTAGCTAAAGGCTCTAAGTCGCCTTTTGTAGCTAACCCGTCATCAAAAACGGCACTTAATTGATGATATAATGAACTCGAAACTTGTGTAATCATTTGTAAATAGTCATAAAATGGATGAGAAAATGTTTTGATTAAATGGCAGCCCCTTCTTCCGCGTCTACACTTTCTTTCAACCAATCATATCCCTTTTCCTCTAATTCTAATGCTAATTCTTTTGTACCTGATTTCACGATACGGCCTTTATATAAAACATGAACAAAATCCGGCACGATGTATTCTAATAGCCGTTGATAATGCGTAATTACTACAAATGCATTATCTTTTGAACGTAAATGGTTCACACCATTAGCCACAATTCTTAAGGCATCAATATCTAACCCAGAATCCGTTTCATCTAAAATAGATAATTTAGGTTCAAGCATGGCTAACTGAAAAATCTCATTTCGCTTCTTCTCTCCACCCGAAAAACCCTCATTTAATGATCTATTAGCTAATTTAGCATCAAATTCAACTAGTTTTTGTTTTTCTTTCACCTGCTTTAAGAACTCTTTAGCTTCCATCGGCGCTAAACCTTTATACGCCCTTATTTCATTTACAGCAGTTTTCAAAAAATTTATATTTGAAACACCTGGAATTTCAATAGGATATTGGAAGGCAAGAAAAAGACCTTCTCGGGCCCTATCTTCAGGTGATAGTTCCAATAGATCTTTACCATCTAAGGTCACTTCACCTCCGGTAACTTCATAAGCGTCTCTTCCAGCTAAAACAGATGCCAATGTGCTTTTACCTGAACCATTCGGTCCCATGATTGCATGAACTTCACCTGCTTTAACTTCTAAATTTAAACCCTTTAAAATTTGTTTATCATCTACAGATGCCTGTAGGTTTTTTATACTTAACATACGATCAATAATTCAAATCTTTTAGATTTGGTGTTTATGCTTTTAATTTTATATATACTTTAAGGCAAAGTTATCCTACACTACCCTCTAAAGAAATAGCTAACAACTTTTGAGCCTCCACTGCAAATTCCATTGGCAACTGATTTAACACCTCTTTTGCATAACCATTAACAATCAGCTCAACGGCTTTTTCAGAGTCAATTCCTCGTTGATTGAGATAAAATATTTGATCTTCACCAATTTTAGAAGTGGTAGCTTCATGCTCCAATTTCGCGGTCTTATTCTTCGCTTCGATATAAGGAAATGTATGAGCACCACAGCGATCACCAATCAGTAACGAGTCACATTGTGTAAAGTTTCGTGCCTTTTCAGCCCCTTTACCTATTTGCACCAACCCTCTATAACTGTTCTGGCTAACGCCAGCAGAAATACCTTTCGAAACGATCTTACTCCTTGTATTTTTTCCAATGTGATACATCTTGCTTCCGGTATCAGCTATTTGATGGTTTCTCGTAAGCGCTACTGAGTAAAATTCACCAATTGAGTTATCACCTTTCAATATTACACTTGGGTATTTCCAGGTAATAGATGAACCCGTTTCTACCTGCGTCCATGATATTTTACTATTATCTCCTCTACAAATACCCCTTTTAGTAACAAAGTTGTAAATCCCCCCTACTCCATTTTTATCTCCAGGATACCAGTTTTGCACAGTGCTATACTTAATCTCTGCATTATCCAAGGCAATAAGCTCTACAACGGCAGCATGCAATTGGTTCTCGTCTCGCATAGGAGCTGTACATCCCTCTAAATAACTAACGTAACTTCCTTCATCCGCAACTATAAGTGTTCTTTCAAACTGTCCCGTGTTTTGCGCATTAATACGAAAGTAAGTAGAAAGTTCCATCGGGCAATTAACGCCTTTAGGTATATAAACGAAAGAACCGTCCGAAAAAACAGCTGCGTTAAGTGCGGCGTAAAGATTATCTGTTTGAGGAACGACTGTACCGAGATATTTTTTAACTAAATCAGGATATTCTCTAACCGCTTCGCCAAATGAACAGAAAATAACGCCAACTTCTTTGAGTTTCTCACGAAAAGTTGTCTTAATAGATACGCTATCGAAAACCGCATCAACAGCAACTACACCTGCTAGTATTTTTTGTTCATCTAATGGAATGCCTAGTTTCGCGAAGGTTTCCAATAGTTCAGGATCCACCTCATCAATACTGTTTACCTTCGGTTTTTCCTTGGGTGCAGCGTAGTAAGAAATATCTTGAAAATCTACTTTTGGATGTTTAAAATTTTGCCACTGTGGCATTGACATCTTCTCAAAATGCTTCAGTGCTTTTAATCTCCATTCCAACAACCACTCAGGTTCGCTTTTCTTTGCCGAAATAAAACGCACAGTATCTTCAGACAAGCCCTTTTTGGCTATGTCCATCTCTATATCAGTAGTGAAACCGTATTTATATTCCTCTACCGCAAGTTCGGTCAATATATTATCGTCTTTGGTGCTCATCTCACATTAAATTCATACAATCTAATAATCATCTGTATTTGACTATTGATTGTATACTATCAATTTGCAAAGTTACAATTTGAAGCGCAATTAATCGAGCTTTTCCTTAGCTCTTTTACCTCTTATTAATAATCTAAATGTAAATAAATGACCATCGTCATTTTTTACTTCGGCTAAATGATTTTCTTAGCTTATTATTCCTGCTTTAAAAAGCTCATCCTGCATTTCTTTTTGTAAAGATAGGGCTTCAGCTCGGGCCTTTTCCTCAAAATCCTTCCCATTACTCGCGTATATAATTGATCTGGTAGCATTTACGAGCAATCCACAATCCTTATTCAAGCCATAAGCGCATACTTCCCGCAAATCTCCCCCTTGCGCACCAACACCTGGAACCAGTAAAAAATGGTCAGGCGCATGTTTACGTATATCCTTAAAAAATTCACCTCTGGTAGCACCAACAACATACATAGTATTATCAGATGTTCCCCATTTGTTGACCTTTTTTATCACCTGCTCAAATAAACGCGTATCATCACGATCGGTCAAAAACTGAAAGTCTAAGCTCCCTTTATTTGAAGTTAAGGCCAACACAATAGCCCATTTGTTCTCATATTTGAGAAAAGGAGTAATCGAATCCTCGCCCATATAAGGTGCAATGGTTAATGCGTCAAAATCAAAGCCCGAATCATTAACAGAAAAAAAAGCCTTGGCGTACATATCCGATGTATTTCCTATATCCCCTCGCTTAGCATCCGCTATGCTCAAACAATTTTTAGGAATGATCTTCAATGTATCCTGTAAACTTTGCCAACCTTTTACACCTCTACATTCGTAGAAAGCTGTATTTGGTTTATACGCTACGCACACATCGGCAGTAGCCTCTACAATACGCTTATTAAATTCAAACACAGGATCTTCATAATCTAATAAAAATTCCGGTATTTTTGAAATATCTGTATCTAAACCAACACATAAAAAAGAACGCTTTTGCTTAATTTCATCAATTAGCTGCTTACGAGTCATATAAGGGGAAATATATTTTAGAGTATTGAAAAATAATGCAAACTTAGTTAAAAATGACCTGATAAACAATTCAACTTAAACTTCACCTATTCATCGTCCTATTTTAAACGGATTTTTGGCAACAACTCTCTCAATTACTCCCTCTAATTGACATATAATACACAAGATTATCAACGCCTTACTCTATTAATTTGCCTCTAAAAGCCAGCAAGCGAAACATGCTCCTTTTAGGAGCAAGGAGAAAGGCCTGTATAAATAAAAATTATTTTTTTTCAGTTTTTTTTTGAAATATCAATTCTTATGCATACAATTGCAGCGGAATCTCAAAATTTATCCTAATCCGTTGGGGAGAATCAATAAATTCCTTAAGCGATAAATATAATAAAAACTGATCAATAAGGTTTTTATTATATGGATGGATTTCTTAAAAAAACAAGCAAAAAAAATCCTTATTACACATAACGACATTTGATGAATATTAATGAATTGAACGCTAAGCTCGTGTCAGAGCTACGTGAAATTGCAAAATTAATCGGCATCGCAGACGCTGAAAAGTTGAGAAAACAAGAGTTGATCAACAAAATAATTGCAACCGAAAACGACAAACCTGTTCAAGAAGAAGAATCGGAACCTTCCGAAAAGGAAGAAAGTGGTGAAGCTAAACATCGCAAGCGAGTTAGAACAACCTTAAAACAGGCGGAGCCAGTAGAACTACGTAAAAAGAATGAGAAAGAGACCATTTCTATTAGTCAGGAGGAAGAAAATCCAACTACTGATAGATCTCCTTCTGCTGACAATCGTTCCCAACGCCCAAGAACTGGTAATAATCCAGCAAACCTTACTACAAGTCCAACTAAAACTGACGCGCAAGCGCCCTTACCTCCAGCCTCCAATCTCGATTTTGATAACGTCATCGTAAACGAAGGCGTATTAGAGATAATGCCTGATGGCTATGGTTTTTTACGCTCATCGGACTATAACTATCTCACATCTCCGGATGATATTTACGTTTCTCAATCGCAAATTAAGCTTTTTGGATTAAAAACTGGAGATACTGTAAGAGGTAGTATCCGTCCTCCAAAAGAAGGAGAAAAATATTTTCCCTTGGTTCGTGTAGAAGCTATTAATGGACAAGTTCCTGCAGAAGTAAGAGATAGAGTTCCCTTCGACTATTTAACGCCTTTGTTCCCAACAGAACGCTTAAAATTATTTACAGACGTAGGTAATCACTCTACCCGTATAATGGATTTATTTACTCCAATAGGTAAAGGGCAACGGGGGTTAATTGTTGCGCAACCAAAAACGGGTAAAACAGTTTTATTAAAAGAAGTTGCAAATGCCATTGCGAAAAACCATCCAGAGGTTTATCTTATTATCTTATTAATTGATGAACGTCCTGAAGAGGTAACCGATATGGCAAGAAGTGTTCGCGCAGAGGTGGTGTCTTCTACATTTGACGAACCAGCCGAACGCCACGTGAAGATCGCTAATATCGTACTTGAAAAAGCGAAACGCATGGTAGAATGCGGACATGACGTTGTTATACTATTGGATTCTATTACGCGATTAGCCAGAGCTTATAATACAGTAGCGCCTGCTTCAGGAAAAATCTTATCCGGTGGTGTTGACGCAAATGCGCTTCACAAACCTAAAAGATTCTTTGGAGCGGCCCGAAACATTGAGCACGGTGGTTCTTTAACCATTCTAGCCACTGCATTAACCGATACAGGTTCTAAGATGGACGAAGTGATATTTGAAGAATTTAAGGGTACAGGCAATATGGAACTGCAGCTTGATCGTAAGTTATCAAACAAACGTATCTTCCCAGCAATTGATATTACTGCATCCAGCACCAGAAGAGACGATTTATTAAACGACAAAGAAACCTTGCAACGCATATGGGTTCTTAGAAACCACCTGGCCGACATGAATTCTACGGAAGCTATGGAATTTCTGTTGTCGCAAATGAGGGGTACCAGATCTAATGAAGAGTTTTTAATCAGCATGAATGGTTAAAAGCTATTAAAGTCAACACTAAAAATTATACTATATAATTCTTAGCTTTGCGGTTTAAGCGCAAAAGCTACAATTAATAATGATTTGTGAAAGCTTTCTGCCTTATTTAAGGTCAGAAAGCTTTTTTATAATAGAAGCTGATTAATTCATAAAATACATAAAGAATGAAACAACATATACCTAATGTTATTACTTGTCTTAACTTATTTTGTGGATGTGTGGGGATTGTTTTAGCATTTAATGATCAACTGATAGAAGCGGGATACGCTATTGTGCTTGCAGCCATTTTTGATTTTTTTGACGGCTTCCTTGCTCGTTTGCTGAAAGTAAGTTCGCCAACAGGAAAAGAACTTGATTCATTAGCCGATATGGTAAGCTTTGGACTCTTACCATCCATCATTATCTTCCAAATGCTTGAATTAACCCCCGCTGTTGAGTATGGCGGAAAGTGGGTAAAATACATCGCATTTCTTATAGCTATATTCTCTGCTTTACGCTTGGCAAAATTTAACCTTGATACAAGACAAAGTACCATATTTATTGGTTTGCCTACCCCTGCATGTGCCTTATTTGTGCTTTCTTTACCTCATATCGCTTTGAGCAAAGATCCTATTATCAGCGCTTATGTACAGAACCCTTTAATCCTTCTTATACTTACGTTAGCGCTAAGCTTTCTACTGGTGGCAGAAATACCACTGATGTCACTCAAATTTAAAGACTTTGGCCTAACGAATAACCTTCATCGATATGTGCTCATAGCTGCTGCCATTATACTAATAGGCTTTTTTAAACTTACAGCTATTCCTTTAATCATTATTCTCTATATAATCTTATCGCTCGTACAATTTAACAAATTAAGTCAGGCCTTATAAAGAAGAAGTATCAACTGCCTTCACTTCAGAATGGTCTGCTAGCTTGTTTAATAGATCCTCACTAGTAGTGTTAAATAGCGGATGTACAAATTTGGGAGCAATTTCAACTAATGGAACTAAAACGAACTTGCGCTGATGTATAAATGGATGTGGTATTTTTAAGTCATCTGTGTTAATAACTATATCATCATAGAATAAAATATCAATATCAAGGCTTCTTGCCCCCCACTTTACTGCTCGCACCCTACCTAAGTCTTTCTCAATTTCTAATACATCATTTAACGTTCTTTCCGGACTTAGCATTGTTTTTAACATCAATACCTGATTTAGATAAGCTGGTTGTTCAACCCCACCCCATGGGGAAGTTTCATATATTTTTGATTTTAAAACAATTTCACCAATCTTACTATTAATAAGAAAAACCGCCTTGCTGAGTATGGTGTTTCGATCACCTAAATTTGAACCTAAAATAAGATAAACAGTATGCATATACAAAGATACATTCGTTTCTCTTAAGAGAAACACTACTTAACAGTCATTTTTCATGAGCATATGATGAACTTCAACTTCTGTGTAACAAAACGCGCATTCACTTGTCTTATATTTGTATTGTAACATAGAAACTTTAACATCAACAACCATACATGAAGCAATTTTTTAAATTTGTTTTCGCCTCCATGCTCGGGGTATTTTTATCAACGATAATTTTCTTTTTTATTGCTATCGCCATTGTGGGCGCCCTAATTAGCACAGCGGGCTCTGAAAAGAACATAGAAATAAGTGATAATTCCATCCTTCGGATTAATCTGGATTACGCCATTAAAGAACGTACTGAAAAGAATCCATTCAATAATGTGAATATTCCAAGCTTTAGCTCCGAGAAAACGATCGGTTTGGATGAAATATTACGAAGAATCGAGGCGGCGAAAAAAGACGATAGGATTAAAGGTATCATATTAGATATTAATGGTGTTGGGGCAAGTTTTGCAACTCTTCAGGAGATCAGAAACGCGCTCTTGAATTTTAAGCAATCTAAAAAATTTATTGTTGCCTATAGCGAAGGTTATTCACAAAAAGGATATTATTTAGCGTCAACGGCCGACAAGGTGTACCTCAATCCGGAAGGTTCAGTAGACTTTAGAGGATTAGCCACACAACTTTCCTTTTTCAAGGGTACCCTTGAAAAACTAGGAATTGAAGCGCAAGTAATAAAAGTAGGTACGTATAAAAGTGCTGTTGAACCATTTATCTTAGATAAAATGAGCCCGGCCAACGAAGAACAGGTAAACTCGTATCTTAATTCGGTTTACGACTATTATCTTAGCAATGTTTCAAAATCTAGAAACCTACCGATAGATACACTCAGAGGCATTGCAAATAGCTATGAAGGTCGTGACGCGAATTTAGCATTACAAAGCAAACTGGTTGACGGACTAAAATATAAAGATGAACTCATTGATGAGCTGAAATCTCGGTTGAAGATTGATAAAAAGAAAAAAATTAAGGCCATTAACCTAGAGGATTACTCCATCCCAACAGGAGAAACAAATGCTGCACAAGAGAGGATAGCGATTGTGTATGCTGTGGGAGACATTGTTTCTGGCGAGGGTTCCGACGAGCAAATAGGCTCTGATCGGATTGCCAGAGCTATACGTACGGTGCGTGAAGACGATAAAATAAAGGCGGTAGTGTTTCGTGTAAACTCTCCGGGTGGTAGCGCTCTTGCATCAGACGTTATTTGGAGAGAAGTAGAATTGACGAAAAAGGTTAAACCGATTATTGTTTCAATGGGCGATGTAGCCGCATCGGGAGGCTATTACATCGCATGTGCAGCGGATTCTATTTTTGCGCAGCCAAATACCATTACGGGATCAATAGGTGTTTTTGGTATTATCCCTAACCTCCAAAACTTTTTTAACAATAAACTAGGTATTACCTTTGATGAGGTAAAGACAGGCAAATACGCAGACCTTATGAGTGTTAACCGACCACTTACAGTGGATGAACGGGATTTAATTCAGCAAGGTGTTAATAAAACATACAATACCTTTACAAAGAAAGTAGCCGATGGACGGAAAATCAGCCAAGCAAAGGTCGACAGCATTGGGCAAGGAAGAGTTTGGACCGGAGCTCAAGCCTTACAAATAGGATTAGTTGACAGGTTGGGAGGCTTGGAAGACGCTATTAAATCTGCTGCGAAAAAGGCAAAAATAAAGGATTATAAATTGGTTGCCTACCCTTCATTGAAAGATCCATTTGAGTCTATACTAAGCTCATCAACCGATAAAATGAAAACCTGGGTAATTAAACAAGATTTAGGAGAAGGTTATACATTATATAGACAGGCCAAAAGTGTGCTAGAGCAGAGTGGCATACAGGCCCGGCTACCTTAT
>DATMSZ010000483.1:0-10271 GCA_035565175.1 Pseudosphingobacterium sp. | reverse complement strand
TTGCGAACGTATAGACCCAATCCGTTCATAAAATGAAATTATTTTCAAGAAGATCTTTTATTAGAAGTTCAGCGGGAGCTGCAACATTATTTTTGATCAACAACCATACTTTTGGGAAAGAAAAAAGAGAATTATCACTTCCCGAACGTATGCTACCTGCTCCTCTAAATGGCGGTTTTCGCATGAAAAATTATTGGGTATGGGATCCATCTATTGTAAAAGGAGAAGATGGCCTCTATCATATGTTTGCTTCTAGATGGTCTAAAGACTACGGTTTTGGTAACTGGGTTACTAATTCAGAAATTGTAAGAGCCGTTTCCAAAAGTCCTGCAGGCCCCTATGAGTTCGCAGAAGTTGTCTTACCCGCCCGCGGTAAAAAATTTTTCGACGGCTGCACAACCCATAATGCCCGAATTGTAAAAAGTGGTGCCTACTACCTGTTATATTATTTCGGAAACACCTACTCAGAACCCTCTCCAGAACCAGGTATTGACGTTTGGGCAAACGGACTGGCACAAAAAGCATGGATGAATAAGCGCATTGGAATGGCATGGTCAACATCTGTTTACGGGCCGTGGACAAGAAGTGATCAAACTATTTTGGTGCCTAGACCTGGGCGTTGGGATGCCTCTATCACATCAAACCCATCGCCAGTTGCCTTGCCAGATGGCAGTATTTACTTAATGTACAAATCGTCGCAAAAAGACCATAATCCCCCTTTGCTATTAGGTGCGGCTGGCGCACGCTCTTTTAAAGGTCCCTATGAACGGCTCTCCGATAAACCATTGTTCGAATTCCATACAAAAGGACAGCCGGATAATGACGTGGAAGATCCTTTCGTATGGTGGGAAAATGATCATTATGAACTAATTATGAAAGATCGATTTGGACATATTTGTGGAGAAGAAGGAGGAGGCATTCATGCACTATCCAAAAATGGTATCAAATGGGAACTCGCCAACCCGGTGAAGGCTTATTCTAAGCATATTCTATGGGAGGATGGTAGCAAAACGATACAAGCTAACTTCGAAAGACCTTTCTTATTATTTGAAGAGGGGAAAGCCACTCACCTATTTGCCGCAACAGGCGCAGGTAGTAAACCCTATCAACTGGAAGAATCTTGGAATATGGTCATTCCATTGAAATAAATGTAAGCGATACAAGTAACAGCCAGAGAAAATAGCGCGCTAAAATTTAAACGTTTTATAATAGAGCTTGCTTAACTCAATTAACATTGCCGGTAAAATTTCTTTAGGAATAGATTTCGCGTATGAATAATAAACGGCACTATTGGGATTAAACTCTTTCGCATAAAGTAAATGATAGACAGGATTATGATGATGTTGCGCCGTGTTCTTCTGTATCACAATACTGGTAAACCACAATTTATCTTCCGTAGTTTCGATGGTATAGGTAAGGCCATGGGTACAGATATCCTGTTGATCGAGTTCCTGAACTAGATATCTTTTCAATAGAAGTGCTTCTTCGTCCAGCACCGGTATATGCCAGTTTAACTCGAGACTGGAATGCCTCATATTAATCCCCATTTGCCCCATTAATTTTTCCCAAGACAGTTGGTCGACAGCACGAATACCCTTAATAACAAAGGATTTCCAAGGACTAATGTATATATATTCGGGTCCCGTTTGCATACATAACTGACAAGCTTTTCTTAAAAAGGCGGTGTCAAATTTGTTGTTCCGCCAATATAATCCTAACCAGAGTAAGTGTTCGTCCACATTATTCAGTCCCTCATAATAAGGAAAAAGACTATTAGGCAATTTCAACTCAATATTCGACACAATACTGTCTATCTTCAGGTATTCCGCTAAGCCAACTATCAAGTCTGCCAATAACGATTTAGGACTTTTTATAATTCTATTTTCTATGTATCTACTAAGTTTTGATAGGTCGGCGCTACGAATAAGCGTAGGCCATTTCTCCAATTTATTTTTGTTGTGTTCATTACGAATATAAAGGTACCAGTAATCAACGCGTTCTGCAGCGATGTAATTTAAATGCCCTGTGAATAAAGGCACCATGGATTGTTTCGGATCGGTAATATTGATCTTTAAACGTGGCGTGAAATTAAAGCTTTTAAGGATCGAAAGATACTTATCCAAATTAAGCCAACTGGTATTCGCAGTAATATCTAAGGCAATAGCGCTACTAACAATATTCTGATACGCATCCCTTTTTCCGTATTCAAAGTCAACATCATGCGTGGTAAGATATTTTTCTATTTGCGCTAACCTATCGGGTTCAACTGGAAACAGCATATCCTCTCTTGAACCAAAATGAACAAAATAATTACCCGCCATTTCTGAGGCTTCTAAAACCGTCATAAAAGTTTGGGGAGTAATCATTCCTCCCTTTACAAATACCCGAACCAGTTGGTTACGATCATAAGTTGTTAAAAGATCTCCAGTCATGATATTTATTTTATCACCTGCGCGTTAGTTTTGAAATATCACAGGTTTAACCGTCAGCATAAGCCAAGCCCATGAAGATTGTCCGTTTTGCTGGCTTACTTGTTTAAGCACGGCCATGCTAGATGTATAGAACAAATGTGAATACCCACCTTTAAGATTAACAGATTCAGCTAAGTTATAAGAAAAACCTAAATCTAACTCCGTTCCCAAGTACTTATTTTTCGAATTACCTTGTACATCCACAATTCCTGCTGTCGCGGCAAAACGGTGAACGTCTAGCGACAAGGCCCAGTCATCTCTTAGCCAACTAGATTTCAAAAACATATCATTTAATCCTTTATTTCCATGGCTGTTTCCCACATAAAAATAATCCATGTATCCATAAAATTTATGATGAGTGCCGTACAAAGGGTCAAAGGCTTCATTATTGGCAGTGCTTGCCTTATCGCCACTCAAATAATCGGCTCCAAGCTCGAATTTAAACTGCTTACTTGCCTTTATAGCTGCGCTCAATGAAGCCATATAAGCACGCTTGGTGGCTCCAACACTGTTCTTGCCCAGTTGATAATAATATTCTGCCGTAAGAACTAAAGGGAGAAATGATGCCTGACTATAAAACCCACCAGTTTGCATATAATATGATGTATCCGGCGCATATTGCCTGCTTTCATTTAAAACGAGCAAAGAGGCATAAATTTTCTTAAAATCTTTATGAAACCAAGCAAATTGAAAGGATTTATAATTATTTAAACCAGTGTAATATGTTTCTGTAAGCTTATTTGGTTCAGGTTTGTTGTTATCTTGGTTAAACGCAGCACCCAAATGAAGACGACTTGTTTTGCCATTATATTCATATTTTAAGAGATCATGGCTCCTACCCTGCTGCGCCCAATCTAAATTGCCTAAAATACGGGCATTATCATAATCAAGCTCCATTCTTCCAACTAAAAACCGCTGTTCCGAATTAAATTTATAAGCTGCCCAAGCTTGCTGGAAATTAGTTAATGCTTTGTCGGTTTTACCCGCCTGATCAGTATTACCCCAAATACGGACATCCTGTGGCGCGAGCATAAGATCTATTTTATCATTATGGAATTCAATGTATAATCTCGATCGCTGTTCGATAAAAAATGCTGCTTTAGCATTTTCCGGCAAGGGGCTCTTAAATCCATTTCGCCATTCGGCTCGTGGCCTTATTTCTGCTGTCAGTTTAAATTGCGCAAGCGCATCCTGAATAAAAATTACAACCGTGAATAAGAAAGTAAATGCAAGTCTCATAAGCTATTTATTTTACGTAAAAAAACGTAAAATAAATAATAAAAACAAGTAAATTTACTTAAATTCTATACTAAATTTTCCTTTACTGCCTTATTAACCATGTCAACCGCATTGTTTACACCCAATTTCTTCATTATATTAAATCGATGAGTTTCTATCGTACGAATACTTTTACCAAGCAGATCGGCTATATCTTTGTTGTGTTTGCTATTGATTACCATACCCAATATCTGCTTCTCTCTTTTGGAAAGCCCATACGCTTCAGAAGGGGCGCTTTCGGAGGCACTAGCGATACTTTTTTGAGGTTTGGCTGCTGCTCCGCCTAATAGTTGATTTGCTAAAATATTAGAAACAGCACCGCTGTAATAACGGGCCCCATTATTAATTTGTTTTAAGGCCTTTATAAATTCGGCTCTATCTGTGTCTTTTAATAAATATCCCCAGGCACCTACCCTTAATGACTGCAGAACATAATCTTCTGTGTCATGCATAGACAGCATAACTACCTTTGTATGTCCAAGTTTACCCGTTAAAGCTTCACAAGCCTCCAGGCCATTCATTTCCGGCATACGAATATCCATAACGGCCAAATCAGGTTGAAGCTCTTGTACGCGCTCCACGGCCTGCACACCGTTGTCTGCTTCTCCTACCACGATTATATCTTCATCAGCTTCTAGCATCGCTTTGATACCATTGCGTACCAACACATGATCATCTGCTAAAAGCACCGTAATTTTACTCATATTAAGTATCTTCTGGTTTATTGCTCAAAGGTACAAAAAGCTTTACAATTGTACCGGCACCAAGGTTAGATTCAATTTTTAGCTTTCCATTAATATAGGTGGCTCTTTCTTGCATATTCAAAAAGCCATGCCCATACTCAACATGAAAAATATCAATCGACTTACTTTCAAACCCAACACCGTAATCCTTTATAGTAAGCACAAGTTCATTTTGATCATGTTCCATGATGACTTCAACTTTTGGAGATTCAGCATATTTTATAGCATTATTCAGTGCTTCCTGCACAATCCTATAAATATTGTTTTCTATTTTGGGGGATAATCGCTTATTGAAACCAGTTTGATTTTCAAAAATCAATTGATTATCACTTAATTTATCAATTTCATGCACTAAATTCTTCAACCCAGCAGCGAGCCCATAATCACTTAATACAGGAGGCTTTAAATTAAACGTCACCACCCGCACTTCTTTGATAATATCTTTTATTAATTTATTTATATCTGTTAATTTTTGCTCCGCTTCTTTTTCTTTTTTGAGATCGATGGATGCCATATGAAATTTAAGAGACGTGAGCAGCTGCCCTATTCCATCATGTATATTCATTGCAATCCTTTTCCTTTCTTCTTCTTGTCCCTCCAATACCAATATAGATCGAAATTTCTGTTCATTTACCTTTCTTTCAATCTCGGCCCTGTCCTTTTTATACATATTCTGTTCTGCCAATCTTCTTGGAGTCATGTCTGCGCCAAAGACATGCAGCTCCTCTATCTCATTATCATGGCCATAAATGGGAACAATACTCACGTCCATATAGTGCTTATTCTTCAAACCGTCAATATAGACGAGTTCTTTATGCCAATTTTGCTGATTTGCTACGGTATCGATCAACTGTTCATTAAAATCATCAGCAGGTTCACCATCTAAGCCAAAAAGATGCGCTATACTTCTAAATGCTACATCGCTTTCTAAAAATTTATTAACATACTGATCCGTAACATAATAAACATTACCTCCACGATCAGCTTTTGCAATTAATTTTGGCGGAGCCACTGGTAATGTGATACCAGATATGCGTTCATACGACTCCTCTAAAGAGGCATATAATGCACCTATCTCCTTGCTCATCTGTTGTGCATCATTTTCTGACCTAATAAGCTTAAGCAACGTTTCGTTGACTTTCCTGGTGGTTGGTATGAAGATGAGCAATATTTCGAGCATAATAATACTTAAAGACACGCCTAATAAAATGTATTCAGTACGCTTTAGTCGAAGAATCTTTTGTGAGGCGATCTGCTCGAATGCCGACACAATGGCATCCATATGCTCTAGGAACAGGCCCTCATGCTGCAAAATAGTTTGGACATTGGCTTCTAGGAAGGGGTAGGCCGTATCCACCTTTCTTTCCATTTTCTTACAGAGCGCAGTGCTTGCCAGAAATATGCTATCAAAAATTGGTTGATTGTTCGAAAATAATTGGTTTACAAGAGCATCTTTATTGACAGGTAATGCTAAACTATCATTGCCATACCGTAAGCTACGATTGTTTCTTTCCCACTCTTTATTTGCTGTTTTTAATTGATTAAGTAACGACAGCCGTCCGTCCTTTGAGCTGATCTCATTCAATTTAAGCGCCAACTTACTAATTTGCTGACTGAGCATTCGTTGCCTTCCAGCTAAGTTGACAGTACGGGCATCACTCTCCTGTTCACGTAAATGCCTCTGCACTAAAAATTGTCCCAAGATAATGCTTAAGGCAATTGTACTAAGTGCTAAAAGGTAATAAATTCTTAGTTTACTAAATTGGTCTTTCTTATAATCTATTCGCACGGTCTGTTCGGCATTCATTGCTTACCCTTCAAAGCTACAAAATATTCGCTATCCGTTTTGTATAAACACCTAAATAAGCTCACAGATCAACATTCTTCTACCACTTCTAATTTCACTACTTGTTCCTGCAATGATTTTTTTCTGGCAGAACTACTTATTATAGTATTAACACGTTTATTTTTACCAAAAGTATAATACAAAGCCCACGCCGTAAATACAACACCTCCTAACAAATTGCCAAATGTCACTGGCAGTTGGTTAAACAACCACCAATTGGAAATCGAAACATCCGCTCCCAAGATAATACCTGCCGGGATAACAAACATGTTTACTACTGCATGTTCAAACCCTTGGCCAAAGAATATAAAGATAGGTAGCCAAGCAGCCAAAATTTTTCCAGTGGAAGAATTTGAGCTCATCCCCAGTACAACTCCTGTTGTAACCATCCAATTACATAAAACCCCTTTGGTAAAAACACTAACTATACCGTCTAAACCATATTGTGCATATCCTATAGTCTTTGCTTCTGCTATCTTTACAATAAGCTGGGCTACAGCACTCTTTTCTTCATGTCCAAATTGCGAAATAGAAATACAAAAAAGACAAGCGTAAAGCAAACCTCCCAGCAGATTACCGACAAATACAAGTAGGAGATTTTTCAGCATCGCTAAAAAATCAATTTTTTTATCGAAGTAAGCCATTGGTAGTACGGCAAAACTACCCGTTACCAACTCAAGCCCCATAAGCACTACAATGATAAAACATGCCGGGAAAAGTGCTGCCCCTACAATTGCTAAACCGGTTTGAGCTGTGGCCGTTAACGCCAAAGTAGTTCCAAATCCTAATATAGCGCCCGAAAGCACCCCTCTAACCAATAAATCACCAGCAGACAAGTTTATTTTGTCTATACCTGCCTGTATCATCGAGGCAGCGACAACGGTGGGTTTGTTATAATCCATAGTACAATTATTAGTAGCTTACATCATTATTAAAGAGTTAGATTTTCTTGCAAAACATCTCCAGTGAGCTTCATCAATCCCACGTAGACCTCCCCATTTTCTTCTCTGACAGGAAAAGTAACGATGGCACATTCATCTCCATTTAAACATTCGCCCGTTTTCAATGAAAATGTTTTCTTATGAAAAGGGCAAGCCACTTTAGGTTCGCCATTTTGGGAGCCAATCATGCCTCTCGCTAAAATCATCTGCATTTTATGCGGACAAAGATTTTGGCAAGCATACCATTCCTTGCGGCTACTGAAATTAAAAACAGCAATTTGCAGCGCTTCATGCTTAAAGCATAGTCCTCCGTTATCAGGAAAATCCGACACACTACCTACGTTTAGCCAATAGTCGACATCCTGACCATTCATCGGCACAAAACTCGAATAATCAATTGTTTCCATCATCATTTTATTTTTAAGCTTAATCAACTAAACAACACTTCCCCATTCAACAGGCATCTTTTGTCCGCGAACTTCCTGAAATTTTATATACGGGTCTCCTTCCTCGCTATTTGCGAAGTGACTGAAACGTTTACGGAAAGACTCATTCTCCACGGCATGCTTCCATTCACATTCATAATTTGCAATGAGGGTTTCCATTTCTTCTTCCAGCTGCTTTCCTATTCCAAGAATATCATTCACAACTACATCGTATAGGTAAGTTAAGCCGCCTTCCATTTTATTTAGCCAAGTAGCGGTACGTGTAAGTGGTTCTGCTGTCTTTATATAATACATCAAGAAGCGATCAAGGTAACGTATGCACGACTCCTTATCTACGTCACCCACCAGCAAGAGCGCATGTTGTGGCCTCGCTCCTCCATTACCGCATACATATAAATTCCATCCTTTTTCAGTTGCTATAATTCCAAAGTCTTTTGACTGGGCTTCCGCGCATTCGCGTATGCAGCCAGAAACCGCACCTTTCAGTTTGTGAGGAGACCTGATTCCCTTATACCTGTTCTCAATCTCTACTGCAAATCCAACGGAATCCTGCACCCCAAACCTACACCACGTAGAACCTACACAACTTTTAATGGTGCGTAATGATTTACCATAAGCATGTCCGCTCTCAAAGCCAGCCGCAATCAATTCCTCCCATATGGCAGGCAATTCATGTAATTGCGCACCAAACAGGTCAATCCGCTGTCCTCCTGTGATTTTTGTATAGAGTTGATATTTTTTAGCCACCTGCGCTATGACCAACAACTTATCAGGGGTAATTTCGCCTGCTGGAATACGTGGCACAACGGAATATGACCCACCCTTTTGTATGTTTGCCAAAAAGCGGTCGTTTGTATCCTGAATGGTACTTTGTTTTAAGATAACTTCGTTCCATATACTAGCCAATAAAGAAGCTACTGCAGGTTTACAGATTTCACAACCATCCCCCTGGCCATATCTTCCCAGCAATTCATCGTAGCTTTTTATGTCGTTAATACGGATAAGATCATATAGCTCCTGCCGCGTATAGGCGAAATGTTCACATAATGTTTTCTTAATCTGTTTACCCTGAGATTCAAGGACAGACTTTAACAAATCGGCCACCATGGGTGTGCACCCCCCACAACCTGTACATGCTTTCGTCACCTTCTTCACTCCTGCCAGATCAGTTAATTCGTTTGCCTCGATAGCTTCGCAAATACCACCTTTTGTAATGCCTTCACATGAACAGATCTGAGCGGTATCGGGCAAAGCGTCTACTCCTTGCCCACTAGCCGACTGATTAGCGCCTCTCGTACCTAATATAAGGTCTGCAGGATCCTCCGGTAGATTTAGACCGTTCTGAGTAATCTGCAACAACATGTTGTAAGCATCTGCCTCTCCCACCAAGATGCCTCCTTTTAGGTACTTCCCATCACGCGTAATATTGATTCTTTTATAGACTCCTTTTGCCTTATTTTCATAGACTATCGGCACACACTCTTCATCCATATCAAGTGCATCACCAAAACTAGCTACATCAACCCCTATTAATTTTAATTTTGTTGACATATCAAAGCCACTAAAAGAAGCTTGATTATCACCACTGAGCAAGGTGGCCACCACCTCTGCCATTTCATATCCCGGAGCAACTAGGCCATAAATCATTTCATGATGCAAGGCAACTTCACCGATCGCAAAAATATCAGGATAATTTGTTTGTAACTTATTGTTGACTTCAATTCCGCCTCTACTACCAATACTGATACCGCTATTTTTTGCTAGCTCATCCCGGGGCCTGATACCCGCCGAAACAACCAACATATCACAATCAAGCACAGAACCATCCGCAAAAGATAGACCGTTGATCTTGTTATCGCCGAGCACTTCTTTCGTGCTTTTGGAAGTATGGATGTGTAAGCCTAGCGAGGTTAACTTATCCTTTAAGATCGTGGCACCTCTCGCATCAAGCTGACGGGGCATTAAACGATCCGCAAATTCAACAACATGTGTTTCCAGTTGCATATCCAACAAAGCCTTGGCTGCTTCTAAGCCTAATAAACCGCCTCCAATTACAACTGCTTTTTTGGCGGTTCTGCCAAACTCCTCCATCTGTTGAAGATCTTCAATTGTGCGATATGCAAATACGCCAACCTTATCAATACCATGGAGCGGAGGCATAAAAGGCGATGAGCCCGTCGCGAGTATAAGCTTGTCATACGTATCAACCGTTCCTTTATGCGTAATAACGGTCTTCTTTACAGGATCTATATTTGTTACTAATTCACCTGTTATTAAGTTAATGTGATGATCTGTATACCACTCTTTTGGAGCCATAAGCAGGTCATCCGCTGTTTTTCCGGCAAAATATTCACTTAAATGAACTCTGTCGTACGCTGGCCGATGCTCTTCTCCGTAAACGGTAATTTCAAATTGTTGAGCATTTTCTTTTTTACGTATTTTTTCGCAAAACTTGTAGCCAACCATGCCATTTCCAACAACGATAATTTTCATATTCAATCAGTTTTTACGTATTAAAACTTATTTTTGATCAAAAAAAGGAATAT
>DATMSZ010000482.1:0-7579 GCA_035565175.1 Pseudosphingobacterium sp. | reverse complement strand
TAACAAATTCACCTCCTTTTATGACTATTTTTTCTTTCGTTTCCATAAAATTTTTGATTTAAAAGCAAAGAACTAAACCTCTCAGATAATTTGCCTATTTTATTTATCTTAATTAAATACTGATTCTTAATTCGTTACATCATTTCGAATATGCCTGCTGCTCCTTGGCCAGTTCCAACACACATGGTCACCATTCCATACTTTTGACCTCTTTTTTTAAGCTCATTAAAAAGTTGCACACTTAATTTAGCGCCTGTGCACCCGAGAGGATGGCCAAGAGCAATAGCACCTCCATTAACGTTTAAAATAGCCGGATCTAGTCCCAACGTCCTTATAACAGCCAAGGATTGTGAAGCAAAGGCCTCATTTAATTCGATAAGCTGCAAATCATCTTGTTTTAAGCCAGCCTGCTTCAATGCTTTAGGAATTGCATCAATAGGCCCTATTCCCATGATACGAGGAGGAACTCCTGCCACGCTATAGCTCACTAATTTGGCAATTGGTGCTACATTTAGTTCTTTTAGTTTGGCCTCAGAAACAACTAATACAAAAGCAGCTCCATCCGATGTCTGCGACGAATTACCTGCTGTAACACTTCCGCCTGCAGCAAAAACAGGCTTTAATTTCCCTAACAATTCCAAGTTGGTATCTGCTCTTGGTCCTTCATCTGTATCAACAATAAATTCTCTGCTCGATAGCTTTCCCTTATCTATGAAATTTTCTTTAATAGTAATCGGCACAATATCATCTTTGAATCTACCGCTTGTAATAGCTGAAATAGCCTTTTGGTGAGACTGATAAGAAAATTCATCCATATCCTCTCGGTTAACCTTAAATTCTTTGGCAACAGCTTCTGCGGTTAATCCCATATTCCAATACCAATCAGGGTGTTTTTTTGCAACGTCTGCGTTAGGTGCAATTTTCCATCCGCCCATTGGCATTCCCGACATAACTTCTACTCCCCCAGCTATAATAACATCGGCCATTCCAGCTTTAATTTTAGCCACCGCTATGGCTATCGTTTCAAGTCCAGACGCGCAATAACGGTTCACTGTGGCGCCCGGTACCTTATCCGTGTCCAAAGCCATCAACGAAATAAGCCGTGCAACATTTAGCCCTTGTTCAGCTTCAGGAGTGGCATTTCCCACAATAACATCATCTATTTGTTCTTTATCTAAATTGGGAACAGATGCAACCAAGTGTTTGATAACTTCAGCAGCTAAATCGTCCGCTCGAGTAAAACGAAAACCTCCCCTTGGTGCCTTCCCAACCGCTGTTCTATAGCCTGCTATAATATATGCTTCCATAATTATGAGTGTTTACCTCTAAATAAGTAATACAATGAAATTAGTTTCTTAATGCCTTCCCTTTGGTTAACATATGCTGAATACGTTCTAAGGTCTTTCTTTCCGCGGTTAGTTCTAAAAATGCCTTCCGTTCCAGATCCAATAAATATTGCTCCGACACTTCTGTAGGTGCCGAAAGATCACCTCCGCACATTACCCAGCCAAGCTTTTCTGATATCTTTTGATCATGCTCACTAATATAGTTACCCGACATCATTGAATTGGCACCTACATATACAATACCAAGCCCTTGCTTGCCCAGGACTTTGATATCATTCCGTTTTACTGGCTGCGTGTATCCTGCATTGGCCAGCTCAAGTGCTTTGGTTTTAGCATCTGCTAATAAACGACTTCGATTCATGGTAATTGCATATTTCCCTGTTTGTAAATACCCCAATTCAAATGCTTCTTCCGCGGAAGTGCTTACTTTTGCCTGCCCAATCGTTAAAAATTTATCTCTTAATGTATTTTGAGTTATTTGGTCATTTTTAAAATCATCCGACGCCCGTAAGGCAAACTCTTTTGATCCCCCACCACCCGGTATCACACCCACCCCAAATTCTACCAACCCCATATAGGTTTCTGCATGAAGCTGTACAAAATCAGCGTGCATAGAAAATTCACATCCTCCTCCAAGGGTTAGGTTAAAAGGAGCAGCAACTACTGGAATACTTGAATACCGTAATCGCATAGAAGTATCTTGAAACATTTTTACAGCCATATTTAATTCGTCGTAATCTTGTTCTACAGCCATCATAAAAATCATCGCGATATTAGCTCCGGCAGAGAAGTTAGCGCCATCATTTCCTAAAACTAAGCCTTTATAATCTTTTTCCGCCAGTTCAATTGCTTTATTTATACCTTGTATCACATCACCACCTATCGTATTCATCTTGGTATGAATTTCAGCATTAATAATCCCATCACCTAGATCAATAATGGAAACTCCCGAATTTTTCCATATCGTATTGGTTTCCCTGATATCATCTAATATAATCAGCGATTCTGTTCCTGGAATATCCTGGTAACTCTTGCTTTTAATATCATAGAACTTCCTTTTCCCATGTTCTATTTTATAAAAGCGCTCGCATCCCGCCTCTAGCATATCATACACCCACTGTGCTACCTCTCCCGTTTGGCCAGGCAAACGCTTAGCTTCATTTTTTATTTTTTCCAAGGTATCTTTTACGCCTAAAGCATCCCATATCTGAAAAGGCCCCAATTCCCAACCAAATCCAGCCCTCATCGCATCATCTATCCTAAAAAAATCATCAGTAATTTCAGGAACACGTTTAGACACATACTCAAATAGCGGGTAATGCATTGCTCTAAAAAGTTCACCAGCTTTATCGCTACCTTGTTCATAAACCTTCATTCGCTTAACTAGATCATCGATCTTCTTAGTTTCGTCTAGCGTTGCAGATTTAATTTTTTCCTGTTTACGATAGGATAAATCTTTTAAATCGAGCACTAATATCTCACTGCTACCTTCTTTATCTTTAATCTTCTTATAGAAACCTTGTTGCGTTTTTTCGCCTAACCATTTATTTTCAGCCATACTGAGCACGTAAAGTGGCAACTTAAAGATTTCTCTTGCTTCATCTTGGGGAACGTTCTCATAAAGCCCATTGGCTACATTAATCATCGTATCCAAACCTACAACATCAGATGTTCTAAAGGTGGCAGATTTAGGATGCCCCATGGCCGGCCCTGTATATTTATCTACTTCCTCTACAGTCAATTCAAGCTGGCCAATAAGATGGGTAACCGCTAACATTGAATAAACTCCAATCCTATTTCCTATAAAGGCAGGTGTATCTTTACAAAGAACCGTTGTTTTACCCAGAAACTTGTCGCCATAATCTAAGAGAAAATTTACAACTTCCAGATCAGTACTTGCAGTGGGTATGATTTCGAGTAGTCTTAAATAGCGTGGCGGGTTAAAGAAGTGTGTGCCACAAAAATGCCTCACAAAGTCTTCACTTCTACCTTCTGTCATTAAGTGGATTGGAATACCTGAAGTATTTGATGTAATTAAAGTACCTTGTTTTCTATATTTTTCTACTTGCTCAAAAACTTGTTTTTTGACATCTAATCGTTCAATAACTACTTCTATCACCCAATCTGCCTGCGCGATATCCTTCATATCATCCTCAAAATTTCCTGTACTTATGCGGTTAAGATAACTTTTACTAAATAACGGAGACGGATTGCTCTTAATGGCAGTTTCAAGTGACTGGTTAACGATTCTATTTCGTACCACCTTGCTTTGGAGTGTAAGGCCCTTACTTTCTTCTTGCGCATTTAGTTCTTTCGGTACGATATCCAACAGCATCACAGATATCCCTATGTTAGCAAAATGGCAAGCAATTCGCGACCCCATAACACCCGAACCAAGCACCGCAACTTTATTAATATGTCTGTTAGTCATAATTGAAAATGGTTTTATAAAATAATTATTTCGACAGATCCTCTTTTGGGATATATTTAACAGCTAGCTCATTTAAACGCTTTAACGTATCAATAAGTTTTTCTCTATCAGCATCTTTTATATAACCATCAAGGTAACTATTGAATTCTCTGACGATGTCTTTTGCGATTTCACGTCTCTTTTGGCCCTCTTCTGTTAAAAAAACTCTTACGGAACGCTTATCTCGCGTATCAGCTTCCCTATAAATTAATCCTTGTTCTTCCATACCGCTCAACATACGCGACAAACTAGTTGACTTCACCCCTAACAGAGCGGCGATCTGTGTAACAGGCGTTCCTTCCTTTCTTATATTGATTAACACGTATCCTGTGGCTTGTGTTATACCGTGTTTGGAAGCCAGGTAGTTATAACGATTGGCTATCGATTGCCACGTTATCTTTAAGTAATAATCAATTGTATTATCTTGGCTCATATTTGTTATGCTTGCATAGCAAATTTAATCTTTAATAATGTAAGAAACAAGAACTTTAACTATTTTATTCTGCCTTATTGCAGCGTTTAAAGAAAGTTTAGGCACCATCATTGCTTATAATCTCTCTAAATAAAAACACTCGTACATTTGCAAAAGAATTTATAAGTTTGCAGGTAGACGTGTATTAACCTATTAGAGCAGTGCAACTAAAACAAACAGACAGACGATCAGGATTAAGCTCGAAGGAGTTTCTTGACCAATATTTTAACAAGGGAATCCCAGTTATTCTAGATGATTTTGTTCGTAAAGATAGCCCGGCCTTTAGCAAATGGAACTATGATTATTTTAAAGAGATTGCTGGGGATCATCTAATTGAGTTGTATGGTAAAGAGGATGGCTCCAACGACCGAGCTAAAAGCGCGCCAGTAGCGAAAATGAAATTTTCGGAATATCTAGATTTAATCGAGAAAGAACCTACCGATTTACGCATTTTCCTATTCAATCTTATAAAGTTAAAACCTGAACTTAATAACGACATTATTTACAATGATCTAACAGGCGGAAAAGTATTAAAATGGCTACCGTTCCTATTTTTTGGAGGTGAGGGCTCTAGTACGCGTAATCATTTTGATATCGACATGTCGAACGTGTTTATAACACAGTATAAAGGCATTAAGAAAGTTTGGCTGTTTCCATTAGAGCAGTCAGATTTGATGTACCGACTACCATATAATTTTCATAGTATCGCAAATCTTAAAACGCCTGACTATACTAAATACCCAGCTTTAGCCTACTTAGACGGCTACGAGGCCGAGATACATCCTGGAGAAACCTTACTAATGCCTTCCGGGTACTGGCATTATATACAATATGTCACAGAAGGATACTCGATAAGTGTAAGGGCCTTACCTTCAAAAAGGATGGATAAGTGGAAAGGTTTTCGGAATCTGGTAATTACCAGGCATTTTGACAACACAATGCGGAAAATTTTTAAGAGTAAATGGTACGAATATAAAATAGCGATTGCTACCTCAAGAGCAAACCGTGCAATAAAAAAATTAAGATAAAAGCTATTGATCGTCCACTATCGTTATTAGTTGTTGGTTATTGCCCATTAATTACTAATGGCGAAACATAAATAATAAGACGTAATCGCTAATTAATAATGAAAGACGTAAATCAAAATTAACGGTAAGGCAATGACAAAACGGCCTGTCCCTCACAGGACCCTGCCTGACTATTGTTAGATGCGTGTTAGGACTACCGCAGCTGAGCAGAATTACTGGTGGATCTGAATCTTTAACAAAGGTCGTAGAACGATACTTTTGGTCTGTTTTCGTTAACTAAGATGACAAGAATAAATAAAAAGACATCTGATTCTGACACCTAATAAAATCATCTTTTTATTCTTCCTTATGATCTAAACTAATAACATCTGCGCCCTCTTCTTTATAGATTTCATCAATAATTTCCTTATTTTTTTCTAAAATAACTTTTCTCTTTAAACTAAGTTTCGGCGTTAACTCTCCTCCGTTTATACTCCATTCATTAGGTAATAAAGCAAACTTCTTTACTTGTTCCCAATGACCAAAACCTTCATTTGCTTTGTCTATTATTTCTTGATATTTGTTTATAACCTCTTCGTTTTTAACAAGTTCTTCTTTGGAACCAAAAGAAATTCCCATTTTTTCTGCCCATTTTTTCAAATCATCAAACGACGGAATAATTAAGGCCGATGGAAATCTTCTTCCTTCTCCTACAACCATTACTTGGGCAATCAACACAGATTCCATAAATTTATTTTCCAACATCTGAGGGGCAACATATTTTCCACCAGCAGTTTTAAACATTTCTTTTTTACGATCCGTAATCCTCAAAAACCCATCAGGAGTTAACTCGCCAATATCCCCGGTCTTAAAGTAACCATCCTCATTAAAAGAATCATGGGTTGCCTGATCGTTATTGTAATAACCTTTTGTAATATTTGGCCCTTTACAGAGAACTTCGCCATCCGAGGCAATCTTTACACTAACCGATTTTAGGACTTTTCCCACAGAGCCGAATAACAGTCCCCTTGGCTCCAAATTGTTAACGGCTATAACAGGTGACGTTTCTGTAAGGCCATAACCTTCCAAAACCGGTATTCCTGCGGCCCAAAATATCCGTGCCAAACGTTCTTGTAACGCTGCGCCACCACTTATTATAGCAACTATTTCACCTCCTAAAGCTTCTCGCCATTTTTTGAATATTATCGCTCGTGCAATAGAAAGCTTAATCTTATAAAAGAAGGAATTGTTATATGGCTCCTTAAATTTCAAACCTAAATTCAATGCCCAGAAAAATAAGGATTTTTTTATACCTGTAAGAGCTGCCCCTTTAGCGACTATTTTATCATATACTTTTTCTAACACTCGAGGCACAGTAGTAAAGCCATTAGGTTTAACATCGTTTATATCTGCTACAATCGTATCCATGCTTTCAGCATAATAAATAGAAATACCTTTAAAGTAGTACATGTAAACCACCATGCGTTCAAAAATATGTGATAGCGGCAAAAAACTGATAGCTTTCTTATAATTTGTAGGAAGTAGATGAGCACAATCGGTAAAATTACTCACTAAATTTTTATGAGATAAAAATACCCCTTTAGGTTTTCCTGTTGTACCAGATGTGTAGATTAAGGTTAATAAATCGTCTTCATGTACGGCACTTTTATACGCTTCTATATCTATGGTAAGCGTAGCACCCCGCTTTTCTATTTCTTTCCAATATTTCTCATTTTGAACCTCCTCGAAGGTATATATAGGTGTGTGTTTTTCATGTTGTTTTAGAGCAGATTCTACTTTTTCGCATAATTCTTGTGTTCCAACAAAAATCATCACGATATCCGCATCATCCATAATGTAATGCAGATCGTTGTCGGATAATGTAGGGTATAATGGTACTGTGGCAGCGCCTATTTGATTAATTGCAAAATCAACAAAATTCCACTCAGGTCGGTTGGCGGCCATAATAGCTATCTTATCTCCCTTTTTGATACCCAAATCAACCAGCCCTCTACTCAAATTGTCAACAATTTCAAGGAAATCATCGGTTTTATATTCTACCCACTTTCCTTTTTCTTTTCCTGAAACTACTACCTTTTGGCCGTATTTAGATTTATAATATTCCAATAAGTCGAAAACACGCTCTACTTTTATCATAACACATTACTTATTTATTTATACTAATCGGTTAACTAGCGCTTCATTAAAGGTAAGCAAAAATTATGTAACTCTGTGTTGGTGCTGCAATAAAAATATGCCCTACAGCTCTTTGGGCATACAAATA
>DATMSZ010000481.1:0-6558 GCA_035565175.1 Pseudosphingobacterium sp. | reverse complement strand
CCAATACACGGTAGCCTTTGGAAGCTAATGTTCCTATTGCTTTTTCCAGCTTCGCTCTTTCGTCCGTTTTAAAGTTGGAAATAGGATAAAAAGCTTCGGGCGCTCCCTTAGCCGCAATTATCCTATCGCCTTTGTTATTTTCAAATATATGTGTCATCATAGGTGGGGTACCGCTTAACGGATACTCGTGCACCATATGAAATAGTGGCCGTTCGTCGGACGCACTGACCTCGCCGTATAATTGATGAAGTGCTTTTTCCATCGGATCAAAAGGAACTGTCTCACTTGCCCACATGGCCATATACAGAAGCCTTTTCGCCGGTTCATCTAAGTTGTGCTGGCTTATTTCATAAAATTCATCATTCTCCCACACGTACATACTTGCAAGTTGCATTTTGTTTTCGGTTATCGTGCCGGTTTTGTCTGTGCATATTACGGTAGCACTTCCCAAGGCTTCAACGGTTTTCATCTGCTTCACGAGTACACCATTTTTCATCAATCGCCATGCTCCCAATGCCATAAAGGTGGTAAAAGCAACAGGTATCTCTTCGGGCAGAATACTCATCGCCAAGGTGAGGGCCTTCAGCAAACTATCCAATATATTCAAAGATCTTTGATAATTCAACACCCAGACAAGCAAGAACACCAAGACGCCAGCATAGGCCATCTTTTTCACAAAATTGCTGATCTGTTTTTCTAAAGGTGTCTTTTCAACTTCGATATCAGCAATACTCCGCCCAATTTTCGATAGTTCTGTCTTGTTACCTATTGCTGTTACAATAGCAACTGCCGAGCCACTCACCACGTTGGTACCCTGATAAATATGAGCGTCTTTTGCAGTCTGACTCTTATAGACGGATAAGGATTCGCCCGTGAGAATGGATTCGTTCACGGAAAAATCGTGCGCCTGCAGTAAGGTTCCATCTGCGGCAATCGTAGCACCCTCTTCTACCACCAGGTAGTCGCCCACAACAATGTCTTTACTGTCAATTATTTCTACCTTAGCTGATCGTATAACTTTACATTTGGGTGCCGTGATCTGCTGCAGTTTGGCTATAGCGTTCTTACTTCGTGAATCTTGGAAGATTGAAATTACCGCAATGAAAATTATGGATACCGCTAAGAAGATCGCATCCTCCCATTCACCGCTAATAAAATAAATTGCCGATGCTACCAATAAAAGCAGAACCATCGGTTCTTTGAATAATTGGACTACCATGTGGCTAAGGCCACTGTCTCTTTTACTTTCAATGCTGTTATAGCCCCATTTATGTCGCTGTTCTACAACTTCTTCGGCGGTTAACCCTATAAAGTTATATCGACTTCCACCTAAATCGGTTTGCGTATTTGTAGGATTCATAATTTAATGGCTATAAGCTGTAAAAAAAGATTGTTCACCAGTTAAAAACCAACAACTAACTGTTAATAAACCAATAAACAGACGGTAAGTTTTGCTTAGTGAATAATAAGCAATGGAACAGCTGTCTTTGCCGCTAGCTTCTTCGAGATACTTTCCTTTGTAATCCTTTCGAGCATGGAATGTTTCTTTGCCACTACAATGATCATCTGTCCTTGACTTTCTTCCGTATAAGTAAGTATTCCCCTATCGATACTCTTATTGTCGATGTAACGAATGGAAACATCCAGATCGCCAAGTAAATCATAAAAAGCATATTGCTGCCTGATTATGTCGACATCGAAATGTTCCTCTTCGCGGTGATCAACATGTACTACAAGCAGCTGTGCGTTTAACTTTCCTACAAAATGGCTTATTTTTTCCGCTGGTAATGTGGAAGAAACATCTTCCAGATCGCAGCCCATAACTATCTTGTCAATTTCTGTGAATATGCTGCTTATAGGAACGATCAATAACGGGATATGACAAGTTCTGATCAACTTTTTGGTGCTACTTCCCACCAATAACTTTTCCCATGTGTGTTTACCAGACAGGCCTATCACAACCATGCTTACGCTATGTTCTACGGCCAAGTCATTAATGCCCTGATCTAAATTGGATGAATTTGCTATCGTTAAAATCATTGTCTCAGCATCTATCACATCCACCAGCTCCTGCTTCAGTTCTTTCAATAACTCCAAACTACGTTCATGCAATCGCCCGTCAGACAAGGCGATGCTCTCCGGAATGTCTGCTGAAGTGGGCAATAGTTCATAGGAATGATAAAGGATCAATCGTTTCGCGTTTAATTGTACACTTAAATGGGCAGCATATTTGGCTGCATGATTTGCTGATTTAGAAAAATCGGTTGCTATTAAAATGGTTTCCATACCTGTGTTTTTTAATTACCATAAAGTTAAAGACTGAACTAATTTTTCAGGATGATGCTAGGCATAGTGTTGCATGATATTGGTCACAAAAAAATACTGTAGCACATGCCGTTAAGGTTTTTATGGTATTTACTTTTCGAGATATCTTCTATACATAAGGTAAACTCCTTATATTGGCACAGAAATATGTCATTCCAACATGGAAACAGCGAAACTCCTAGAAGCAATTATTCACAGTGCCATTGACGGTATTATTACCATCGATCACCGTGGTGTTGTTGAATCTATTAATCCTGCCGCATTAGAATTATTTGGGTATGCAACGGAAGATGTAATTGGTAACAATGTCTCTATGTTAATGCCTGAACCCGACCATAGCAGACACGACTCTTATATACATAACTACTTGACTACGGGGGTGAAACATATTATCGGGATAGGTAGAGAGGTACGAGGAAAAAGAAAGGATGGAACCACTTTCCCCTTCCGTTTGGCTGTTAATGAAGTAAATTATAAAGATAGGAAGATATTTACCGGTTTTATACATGATCTATCTAAACAGAAAGATGCCGAGGAAAAATTAAAAGAATATACAGCTGAGCTGGAGAAAAAAGTAAGTGAGCGTACGAAGGATCTTATTAAGCTCATCGGCCAATTGGAAGAGGCTAAAGAAGACGTAAGTTTATCATTAGAGAAAGAAAAAGACTTAAATCAATTGAAGTCGCGCTTCGTCTCAATGGCGTCGCATGAATTTAGAACGCCTCTGAGCTCTGTGCAGCTTTCTGCCTCTTTGATAGACAAATACCTCGACAAGCATGATTTCGAGAATATTAAGAAGCATACGAATAAAATCAGGAATTCGGTACAGCTACTAACAAATATTTTAAACGATTTCTTATCGCTGGAACGCTTAGAGGCCGGCAAAGTAAACGTAGTGCAAGAAGAGGTAAACCTTATTAAACTGGCTGAAGATATTACAGAAGAAATGCAATTGCTTGCCAAACAGAATCAGCATATCGTTTACCAACATACCGGATCTGTGGGTGTTTTTACCATCGATGCCAATCTACTGAAGAACAGCATTATTAATCTGATATCCAATGCTATCAAATATTCGGGCGAAAACACTTTTATTGAGTTTAACAGCGAAATAGATGACAACCGGTGTATTATAACGGTGAGAGACAACGGAATCGGGATTCCGACAGAAGAACAGAGGCATCTATTTGAACCCTTTTTTAGAGCCAACAACACGGGAAATATACCGGGTACCGGCCTAGGGCTGAATATTGTTAAAAGATATGTACATTTAATGAACGGAGAAGTTAATTGCATCAGCAACCTAGGTGAAGGCACTACGGTTACATTGATATTTAACCGTTAATAGAACAAATTAACCTACTAGCTCGCTAATAAAATAATAAAAAAGATAGCATGAAAACGGTATTGATCATAGAAGACAATGACGATATAAGAGAGGGCACAACAGAGATATTGGAGATGGCCGGTTTTAAGGTATTCGAGGCTGTTGATGGTAAATTAGGGGTTGACCAAGCCCTTAAACATAAACCGAACATCATCTTGTGCGACATCATGATGCCAAATTTAGATGGATATGGCGTGCTCTTTTTGTTAGGAAAACATCCGGAAACGGCTAACATACCTTTTATTTTTTTGACGGCAAAAGCCGAAAGGGCTGATATGCGAAAGGCAATGGAGATGGGTGCAGATGATTATTTAACAAAACCCTTTGATGACGTTGAATTATTAAACGCCATTGAAACAAGATTGAAGAAAAAGGACCGGCATGGTGAAACACGAACAAATCAGCATTTAAGTGCTGAAGAACAAAAAGCGTTACTCGATGACCTACAATTAAAAGGCAGATCAAGAAGTTATAAAAAGAAGCAGACTATTTATCAGGAAGGCGATACTCCTTTATATATTTATCAGGTGAAAAAAGGCAAGGTTAGAAGCTACCTTTTTTATCATGATGGCCGTGAACTCTCTACTAATATATTTACCGTGGGAGATTACTTTGGTTATGAGGCTCTGCTAGGCCATGAAAAGTATTCGGATAATACGCAAACAATTGAAGATAGCGAGCTGTCTTTGATCAATAAGGATGTTTTCTTTGAACTACTTTATCAAAATCCAATAATTGCCCAAAAATTCATTAGTTTATTATCTGAAAATATACGCAGTAAAGAAGAACAGCTTTTACGTTTAGCGTACCACTCGGTTCGTAAACGCGTTGCGGATGCACTGGTAGCGGTAGCCGAAAAGTTTAGGACGGATTTACAGGTGGATGTATGTACGATACGCATTGCCCGTGATGACTTAGCAGCTATGGCGGGTACCGCCAATGAAACCATTAGCCGTACACTGGCCGATTTTAAGGATGAAAATTTGCTTTCCAAAGAAGGAAATGCGATTAAAATCCACTCCATTCATAAACTGAGTAATATTAAGCAGTAAGTACTCCTCTATCCCCCTTTCATTCAAAATCGTAAAAAAGAGTGATCCCAATTACTTTTTTTCATGATGCGCTGCATAGGCCACAAATACAGTTCGATTTAATTTTGTGAAAACATAATTGTTAGCGCAAATCAAATCAATCGTATAAAATGAAGGCTATTGCTTATAACATAACACCTCAAGAGAAGGAGTATCTGGTTAGGTCAAACGCTAAGCTCCATGAGTTAACCCTTATTTCTAATGAATTAAATGCCGACACATTATCGTATTGCGTGGGAAAAACGGTCGTTATTGTTTCAGCATATGATGTTTTAAACAAAACACTGCTTCTTGCTTTAAAACAGATCGGTATTAAACATATTATAACCCGTTCTAAAACTACCGCGCACATTGCACTCGAGGCCGCTCACGAACTGGATATCAAGGTAGCAAACAGTCCTGACAGTGGTCAATCTGTTGAAAATATTGCCCGGCAAACAATAAGAAATTTAAGCCTCTGGGAATCTGGGAAATGTGTAGGTAATGCCTGCGTTTGTCTTAAAAATTGTAAAGGATCTAATACTATATCCTAACAATTATTCTTTCCAATCGCTACATTTTGCCCGCCCACCCTTTTTAAACATATCGATTAAAAATGATAGACCCACGCATTAAAAAATATAGCACGGCAGCTCCCCGATATACCAGCTACCCAACAGTGCCTTACTGGGATATTGATAATTGGAATCCTGACCAATGGATAAACGCCGTGAAACAAACAGCGGACAGCACTAAACAGGGGATAAGTTTATATATCCACCTCCCCTTTTGCGAAAGTTTGTGTACATACTGCGGATGTAATACGCGCATAACAAAAAACCATGATGTAGAATTGCCTTATATAGAGGCTGTATTAAAAGAATGGCGTATGTATCTGGAACAGATTGGTGAACAAATTTATATAAATGACCTCCACCTAGGAGGAGGCACGCCCACATTCTTTAAACCAAAAAATTTGGCTTTTTTAATTGAAGAAATCTTGCAGGATGCAAAGCCCGTACAAGATGCGACTTTCTCCTTTGAAGCACATCCTGCCAATACTACAAAGGAGCACCTCGAGGTATTGTATGCGTTAGGTTTTAAGAGATTAAGCCTGGGAATACAAGATTTTAACCCAGAGGTCCAATATATTATTAATCGTAAGCAGAGCCCAGCGGATGTAATACGCGTGATGCAGGAAGCCAGGCGGTTGGGCTATATCTCCATCAACTTTGATCTGATTTATGGTTTGCCACGGCAAACACTGTCGGGAATAATGGATACCATACATATTGCCCTGAACATGAAACCCGATCGTATTGCCTTTTATAGCTATGCGCATGTGCCTTGGATGAAACCCGGACAGCGTTTGTTTACGGCAGCTGACTTACCGAATGACGAAGACAAGCTTAATTTTTACTATGCAGGCAAGGAAATAATCAAGGCGGCAGATTACGTTGATATTGGAATGGATCACTTTGCTTTTGTAACAGATAGTCTGGCGATCTCTTCAAAAAATGGTCTTTTACACCGCAATTTTATGGGGTACACAGATAAGCAGTCTTCCCTATTATTGGGACTAGGTGTTTCTTCTATCAGCGATGCCCAAACGGCTTATGCCCAGAACGTAAAAAGCGTTGAAGAATATAAAACACTTTTAAATAACAATACCCTTCCCTTACTGAAAGGGCATATATTAACAGAAGACGATTTTTTGACCAGAAAACAGATTCTGGATATTATGTGCAAAGGAGAACTTCTTTTAAAAGATAAAAC